>NZ_JBFNXJ010000010.1 GCF_040812015.1 Chitinivorax sp. PXF-14
GTTGCGCCGCAGGCGGTGGCGGTCGCAGTCGGCAATGCCTCGGTGATCTGCGCTCTGCTCCTTGCGGCACAGCCAGTAGGCCGTCGGGCTGTACTCCTCGCCGAACCATTCCGGGTGGACCGGGTCGGGGGCCGGCAGCCGGGCGGCGATGACCTGGTGGCGCAGCCGCCATTCGGCTTCCGTCATGTCCCCCCGGCGACAGCCACGCTCCAGGTCCCGTGGCCGCACCTGATCGGCATTGGCCGGCAGCGCGAGGCTAACGGCGATGAGGGCGCCGGCCAGGAGAGGGCCGCCTGCCACGCGGGTGCGGTCTGTTTCGTTGCGGCGAGGTGGTGGGTGCTGGCGGATGAGATGGGGTCATGATGCTGGGACTCCTATCGTCGATGCGCATGCCGATGGGGTGATGCCTGACGGCTCGGCGCGAGGTCTTGAGCCGAGCGTTGCGTTTCTAACACACTCTGCGGCGCTGCTGGCGTATCGAGCTTGCCGCGCACCCGCCGCCCGGCGGGCATGGCGTCATGCACATGCCGCATTGCCGTCGGCAGGCTGATCAATCTGCACCAGCAGTCATCATGGCCGGGTGTGGCTCACCGCCGCCTCGCTGCGCATGAAAAACACCAGCGCCTGGTCGACCAGCTCGTCCAGGCTCATCCTGCCGTCCTGCTTGTACCACTGCGCCATCCAGTTCAGCGCGCCGAACACCATCAGGCGGTCGATGCGGGTCGGCATGGCCCAGTCGCCGGCGGCCTGCAGGCGTGCGATCACGGCGTCCCACAGCGCTTCGTAGCGGTGCTGCAGCGCGATGATGCGGGCCTGGGCCGGGGCTTCGAGCGAGTTCCACTCATACAGCAGCACCGGGATGAAGTCGTGGTTGGGCGACAGGATGGTGTCGAGATGCGCGTGGATCAGCGCGCGGAAAGCCTGCGGCGCCGGCAGGGCCTCGACCTTGAGCGTCTCGATGCGTTCGAGCGAGTTGGCCATGCCCTCTTCCATCACCGCGGCGAGGATGTCCTGCTTGGTCTTGAAATAGTAGAACCAGCTACCGGCCTGCACGCCGCTGGCGGCGGCGATGTCGCGCACGGTGGTGCGCTCGTAGCCCTTGCTGCGGAACAGCGCGGCCGATTTGGCGATCAGCTCCTTGCGCAGGCTGTTGTTGTCGCCCTTGGGCGGGCGGCCGCGGCGGCGCGGGGTCGGGGTGTCGTTCATGCGGTGTCGTGCCTGGGGCGGCGCGCGCTTTGCGCGGCGCCATTGTCGTGAAGCCGGTATTTTCCCGTCTGTTGGCCGCAACGTCCAATCGCATGCGGGCGGATGGCCTTGCATATCGCTCCATCCGCGTTTGCTTATTTATTAAATCAAACGATTGATTTTTTATTCTGCGGCGTTATGATGGGTGGATCGAATCCTGCAAGGTGCCCTTCCGTGCGCGACTCCACTCTCAGAATAGGCTGTGCCGCCGGCTTTTGGGGCGACACCAATACCGCTGCGTTCCAGCTCGTGCGCGAGGCGCGGCTCGACTACCTGGTGTTCGACTACCTGGCCGAGATCACGCTATCGATCATGGCGGCCGCGCGCGCCAAGGATGCGGCGCTGGGCTACGCCACCGACTTCGTCGAGGTGGTGATGAAGCCGCTGCTGAAAGAGCTGGCCGAGAAGCGCATCAAGGTTGTCAGCAATGCCGGCGGCGTCAACCCGCAGGCTTGCCGCGATGCGCTGCAGGCCGCCATCGACGCGGCCGGCGTGGGCCTCAAGGTGGCCGTGGTGGCCGGCGACGACCTGCTGCCGCAGATTGACGCACTGCGTGAGGCCGGCGTGCGCGATATGTTCAGCGATGCGCCGCTGCCGGCGCGGCCGCTCACCGCCAACGCCTATCTCGGCGCGCAGCCGATTGCCGCCGCGCTGGCGGCCGGCGCCGACATCGTGATCACCGGCCGCGTGGCCGACAGCGCCGTGGTGCTCGGCCCGCTGATGCACGAGTTCGGCTGGGCTACGGACGAATACGACAAGCTCGCCGCCGGCTCGCTCGCCGGCCACATCATCGAATGCGGCGCGCAATGCTGCGGCGGCAATTTCACCGACTGGGAGACCGTGCCCGGCTACGACAATATGGGCTTCCCCATCGTCGAGGTCGAGCCGGATGGCCGCTTCACCGTCACCAAGCCCGAGGGCACCGGCGGCCTGGTCAGCTGCGCCAGCGTGGCCGAGCAGATTGTCTACGAGATTGGCGATCCGCAGGCCTACCTGCTGCCCGACGTGGTGTGCGATTTCAGCGAAGTGACGCTCACGCAGGCCGGCGACAACCGTGTCGCCGTCAGCGGCGCGCGCGGCCTGCCGCCGACCGACAGCTACAAGGCAAGCCTGACCTGGCAGGATGGCTACCGCGTCACCGCCGTCTTCCTGCTGGCCGGCGTCGATGCGCGCGGCAAGGCGCAGCGCGTGGCCGACAGCATTCTCGGCAAGGTCTCGCGCCTGCTCAGGCAGAAGGGCCTGCCGCCGTTCTCGGCCAGCTCGGTCGAGCTGCTCGGCAGCGAGGCGACCTACGGCCCGCATGCGCGCGCGACGGCCAGCCGCGAGATCGTGGTCAAGCTCGCCGTCACCCACCCGCTCAAGCCGGCGCTGCAGTTTTTCGCCGCCGAGATCGCGCAGGCGGCCACCGGCATGGCGCCCGGCATCACCGGCCTGCTCGGCGGCCGGCCCAAGCCATCGCCGGTAGTGAAGCTGTTCTCCTGCCTGGTGCCGAAAGCGCAGGTGGTGGCGACGCTCGACGGTGCCGCCCTGCCCGCCGCCGCCGCGCAGGCAGGCTACGAGCCAATCCCAAAGCGGCCCGCAGGCCCGCTACCAGAGCCATTCTTCGGCCAGATGATCGAGGTGCCGCTGTGGCGGCTCGCCTATGCGCGCAGCGGCGACAAGGGCAACGACGCGAACATCGGCGTGATCGCCCGCCGCGCCGACTACCTGCCGTGGCTACGCCGCGCGCTCGACGAAACGGCGGTGGCGGGCTGGTTCGCGCATGTGCTCGACCACCCGCAGAGCCAGGTGGTGCGCCATGAATGGCCGGGCCTCGATGCGCTCAACTTCGTGCTGAAGAACGCGCTCGGCGGCGGCGGCACATCGAGCCTGCGCATCGATCCGCAAGGCAAGGCCTTCGCCCAACAACTGCTGGACATGCCGATCGCCGTGCCAGCGCAACTACTGGAATAGTCATGCCCATCATTGATTCCCAGATCGATACGAGCCGCGACGACTACCGGCGCAACCGTGCGGCCATGCTGGCGCTGGTCGGCGAGGTCGAGGCGATCCGCCTGCGCGGGCTCGACAAGTCGCGCGAGGAAAAGCCCAAGTTCGACAAGCGCGGCCAGTTGCTGCCGCACGAGCGCGTGCAGCGCCTGCTCGACCCGGGCTCGCCGTTCGTCGAGCTGCTTGGCCTTGCCGGCTACCTGATGGACGACGACCGCGACGGCAGCGAAGCCGGCGGCGGGCTGATCGCCGGCATCGGCTACGTCAGCGGCGTGCGCTGCCTGATCAGCGCCAACAACAGCGCGATCAAGGGCGGCACCATCGCGCCTTCCGGCTTGCGCAAGACGCTGCGGCTGCAGCAGATCGCGCTCGACAACAAACTGCCGGTGATCACGCTGACCGAGAGCGGCGGCGCCAACCTCAACCACGCGGCCGACATCTTCGTCGAAGGCGCGCGCACCTTCGCCAACCAGGCGCGGCTGTCGGCCGCCGGCATCCCGCAGATCGCCGTGGTGCACGGCAATGCCACGGCCGGCGGCGCCTACCAGCCCGGCCTGTCGGACTATGTGGTGGCGGTGCGCAACCGCGCCAAGCTGTTCCTCGCCGGCCCGCCGCTGCTGCTGGCCGCGACCGGCGAAGTGGCGACCGATGAAGAACTGGGTGGCGCCGAGCTCCATGCCGCCGTCGCCGGCACCGCCGAGTATCTGGCCGAGGACGATGCCGACGCCGTGCGCCATGCGCGCGAGATCGTCGCCAACCTGGGCTGGGAGACACCGCCGCGCGCGCGCGCCAGCTTCAGCGAGCCGCGCTACCCCGCCGAAGAGCTGCTGGGGCTGATCCCGTGCGACGCCAAGCGCCCCTACGATGTGCACGAGGTGATCGCGCGCATCGTCGATGACTCGGCCTTTCTCGACTTCAAGCAGGAATACGACGCGCAGACCGTGTGCGGCTGGGCCGCCATCGCCGGCCACCGCCTGGGCATCATCGGCAACAACGGCCCGATCACGCCGCAGGGCGCGGCCAAGGCGGCGCAGTTCATCCAGCTGTGCGAGCAGAGCGGGCGGCCGCTGTTGTTCCTGCACAACACCACGGGCTTCATGGTCGGGCGCGAGGCCGAACAGGGCGGCGTGATCAAGCATGGCTCGAAGATGCTGCAGGCCGTCGCCAACGCGCGCGTGCCCAAGCTGTCGCTGGTCATCGGCGGCTCTTACGGCGCCGGCAACTACGCAATGTGCGGCCGCGGCCTCGACCCGCGCTTCATCTTCGCCTGGCCCAATAGCCGTACCGCCGTGATGGGCGGCGCGCAGGCCGGCAAGGTCATGCGTATCGTCGCCGAAGCGAAGCAGCGCAAGCTCGGCATCGAGCCCGACGCCGCAAACCTTGATGCACTGGAGCAGATGACGGCCAAGGGCCTCGACGCGCAATCGACCGCGCTGTATGGCACGGCGCGGCTGTGGGACGACGGGCTGATCGACCCGCGCGACTCGCGCCGGCTGCTGAGCTTCCTGCTCGACGTGATCGACGAGGCCGGGCAGCGCGAGCTGCGGCCGAACAGTTTCGGGGTGGCGCGGTTTTAGGGGGAGACGGGGGCCGGTGCGCTGACGCACAAGGCATTTGGGCGGGATTCCGTCCCGCTGCCGGGTTACTTCTTTTGCTTCGCTCCGGATCGCCGGCCGCCGGATCGCCGGCCGAAAGAATGTAAGTAAAAAGGCGACTGAAGTGCCGGCTTACGCGCCTTGCGCCTGCGGCTCCGGTCCCCCAGCGCTGCTCGGCGGTTGCGGCTGCCGCGGAACTCGCTGCGGCCCGATGGACTCCCGTTCAAACAGTCCAAGCCGAAAGCTACGCCTGACGCCTTGCGATGACCCCGCAAGGGGGAAAGCTGGCGCTAGGCGCGGAGCACCAAGGATTCAGCTTTCCGGCGCGCCACACGGGAACATCGAGTGCCAGCGCCGCTACCTGTGGCTATTGCCATGGCCGAGGCACTGGCACGTACCCCCTCTCCCTTGACGGGAGAGGGCTGGGGAGAGGGTGAGCACGGGACGAAAACCCGCCCCAACAACACTCGCGCCCCGGCACAAACAACACTAAGGGATTCAGAGGAGAAGCCATCATGCAATTCACCACCGAACACGAGCAGATGCGCCGCACGGCGCGGCAGTTCGTCGCCAACGAGATCGACCCGCACGCGGCCGGGTGGGAGCAGGCCGGGCGCTTCCCGGCGCATGCGCTGTTCAAGAAGCTGGGCGACCTGGGCCTGCTCGGCATCCACAAGCCGGTCGAGAACGGCGGGCTCGGGCTCGACGTGTCGTACAACCTGGTGGTCGCCGAGGAGCTGGGCCGCGCGGCCTGCGGCGGCGTGCCGCTGGCGATCGGGGTGCAGACCGACATGGCGACGCCGGCGCTGGCGCGCTTCGGCAGCCGGGAGTTGCGCGACGAGTTCCTGACGCCGGCGATCGCGGGCGACTATGTGTCGAGCATCGCGGTGTCCGAGCCGCACGCGGGCTCCGATGTGGCGGCGATCAAGACCACGGCGCGCAAGGACGGCGGCGACTACGTGATCAACGGTAGCAAGATGTGGATCACCAACTCGCTGCAGGCCGATTTCTTCTGCCTGCTCGCCAATACCGGTGACGGCCCCAAGCATGCCAACAAGTCGCTGATCATCGTGCCGGCCAAGACCCGCGGTATCAGCTTCTCCGCGCCGCTGAACAAGCTCGGCATGCGCTCGAGCGACACCGCGCAGGTGTTCTTCGACGACGTGCGCGTGCCGCAGCGCTACCTGATCGGGCAGGAGAACTTCGGCTTCATGATGCAGATGATGCAGTTCCAGGAAGAGCGCCTGTTCGGTGCCGCCAACACCATCGGCGCGGTGGAGCGCTGCATCGAGCTGACCACGGCCTATGCGCGCGAGCGGCAGGTGTTCGGCATGTCGCTGCTCGACAACCAGACCGTGCATTTCCGCCTGGCCGAGCTGCGCACCGAGCTCGAAGCGCTGCGCGCCCTCACCTACCAGGCCTGCGAGAAACACATCGCCGGCGATGATGTGACCATGCTCGCCTCGATGGCCAAGCTCAAGGCTGGGCGCCTCGTGCGCGAGGCGGCGGATGCCTGCCTGCAGCTGTGGGGCGGCCAGGGCTACATGTGGGACAACCCGGCCTCGCAGCTGTATCGCGACGGGCGCCTGTGCTCGATCGGCGGCGGCGCCGACGAGGTGATGCTCGGCATCATCTGCAAGCTGACCGACACCCTGCCGGGAAGGAAGAAAGCATGACACTGCCCGCTTGCGACACCCTGCTGCTGCGCCAGGACGGCTGGCTGCTCCACGTCACCCTGAACCGCCCCGAGCAGCGCAATGCGATGAGCCTGCAGATGGTGGACGAGCTGTCGGGCGTGTTCGAGGCCTTGAAGACTGCCGACGATGTGCGTGCCGTGGTGCTGCGCGGTGCCGGCGGCCATTTCTGCGCCGGCGGCGACGTGCGCGACATGGCCGGGCTGCGCCAGCGGCTGGCGGCCGACCCGCGCGCCGCCGCCAGCTTCAACCGTGCCTTCGGCCGCATGCTGCAGATGGCCGAGCGCACCCCGGCCGCGCTGATCACCGTGCTCGAAGGCGCGGTGCTCGGCGGCGGCTTCGGCCTTGCCTGCGTGTCGGATCTGGCGCTGAGCCTGCACGACGCCCAGTTCGGCCTGCCCGAGACCGGGCTCGGCCTGATCCCGGCGCAGATCGCGCCATTCGTGCTGCAGCGCATCGGCCTGACGCAGGCGCGGCGCCTGGCGCTGTTCGGCAACCGCATCGACGGGCGCGAAGCCAAGGCCCTGGGCCTGGTGCACAGCGTCTGCGACACGCCGGCCGCGCTCGATGCCGAGCTGGCCGCCGCACTTGCCCAGCTCGCCCGCTGCGCGCCGGCCGCCAGCCGCCGCACCAAACAACTGCTGCACGCGCTCGGCCCGAGCAAGCTCGACGCGGTGCTCGACCAGGCCGCCGACTGGTTCTCCGACGCGGTGCAGGGCGCGGAAGCCGCCGAGGGCGCCGCCGCCTTCATCGGCAAGCGCCAGCCGGCGTGGGCGACGAGACAGGAGTGAGGCCATGTTTAGCAAGATACTGATCGCCAATAGGGGCGAGATAGCGTGCCGGGTGATCACCACCGCCAGGCGCATGGGCTACCGCACCGTGGCGGTGTATTCCGAGGCCGACGCCGAGGCGCGCCATGTGCGCCTGGCCGACGAGGCCGTGCCTATTGGCCCCTCGCCCGTGGGCGAGTCCTACCTGAACATCGAGCGCGTGCTGGCGGCTTGCCGGCAGTCGGGCGCGGAGGCGGTGCATCCGGGCTACGGCTTTCTGTCCGAGAACGAAGACTTCGCCCAGGCCTGCCTTGACGCCGACCTGGTGTTCATCGGTCCGCGCCCCGAGGCGATTCGCCTGATGGGCAGCAAGCGGCTGGCCAAGCTCGCCATGCAGCAGGCCGGTGTGCCCTGCGTGCCCGGTTACGACGGCGAGGCGCAGGACGACGCGACGCTGCGCCGCGAGGCCGAGCGCATCAGCTATCCGCTGATGATCAAGGCCTCGGCCGGCGGCGGCGGGCGCGGCATGCGCCTGGTCGAGTCCGGCGACGGCTTCGAGCCAGCCTTGCGCACGGCGCGCAGCGAGGCGCTCAACGCCTTCGGCAGTGACGAGCTGATCCTCGAACGCGCCATCATGCGGCCGCGCCACGTCGAGATCCAGGTGTTCGGCGATAGCCTGGGTAATGTCGTGCATCTCGGCGAGCGCGATTGCTCGATCCAGCGCCGCCACCAGAAGGTGGTCGAAGAGTCGCCGTGCCCGGCCATGACCCCCGCGCTGCGCGCCAGTATGGGCGCCGCCGCTGTGGCCGCCGCCAGGGCCTGCGACTACGTGGGGGCGGGTACGGTCGAGTTCCTGCTCGATGCGCAGGGCGCGTTCTATTTTCTCGAAATGAACACACGGCTGCAGGTCGAGCACCCGGTCACCGAGCTGGTGACCGGGCTCGATCTGGTCGAATGGCAGTTGCGCGTGGCGGCGGGTGAAGCGCTGCCGCTGGCCCAGTCCGACATCCGCCTCGACGGCCACGCGATCGAGGTCAGGCTGTATGCCGAGGACCCGGCCCAGCAATTCCTGCCGCAGACCGGCCCGGTGCTGGCCTGGCGGCCCGGTGATGGCGTGCGTGTGGACCACGGCATGGTCGAGGGCGGTGCGGTCAGCCCCTATTACGACCCGATGGTGGCCAAGCTGATCGCCCATGGCCGCACGCGCGACGAGGCCGCACGCATGCTGGCGCGCGCCGTCGAGGATACGGTGCTGCTGGGCGTGAACCACAACCGCGATTTTCTCGCCGAGGTACTGCGCCATCCGGCCTTCCTGGCCGGCGACACGCACACCGGCTTCATCGCCGACCACATGACGGCGGCGGCGAGCCTGCTGCCCGCCGTCGCCACTGCCGAGCAGGTGGCGCTGGCCGCGGCGCTGCTCCACCATCTGGCGACGCCGGCGCACGCCTTTGCCGACTGGCAGCGCGAGCGTCTGGGGCCGCAGACACGCCGGCTGCGCATCGGCGAGCGCGAGCGCGTGGTGGCGGTGGCACGTGACGGCGAAACGCTGCATATCAGCGAGGCCGGCAGCCCGCCGCTGGCGGTCACGCTGTCGGCGGTCGGCGATGGCCGCTGCCTCGCGCAATGCGGCGAGCGGCGCTGTGAGCTGGCCTATGCCTGGTTCGATGGCCGGCTCCAGCTCGATCTGGGCCATGGCAATCTGCCGGTCGAGGACGTCACCCACGCACCGCCTCAGCGGCAGGACGCCGCCGGCAGCGGCGTCGTCAATGCACCGATGGACGGTGCGGTGGTCGATGTGCGCGTCGTCATCGGCGAGCGTGTCAGCAAGGGCCAGACCTTGCTGGTGCTGGAGGCGATGAAGATCGAGCACCAGCTCAAGGCCGATTGCGACGGCGTGGTCGGCGAGCTGCTGGCGGGCCTCGGCGTGCAGGTCAAGCGGCGCCAGCGCCTGCTGACGATCGCGGCGGAAGCCGGCTGATCGCGCACGAAAAAACGCCGGTGCATGGGCACCGGCGTGGCAGTGTGGGAGTCTTGGTGTCGTCTGCTTACCAGCTCAGCTTCAAGGTATATTTGCCATTGGCGGCGCCTGTGCCGCCGCTGTAGTACACGACGCGCGCGTAGCGGGCGATGGTGGCGCTGCCGCTATTGGTGACGCTCGCGCCGTCGACCAGGCCGGTGCCCTTCGTGCTCTTGGCGATCTGGCTGCCGGCGCTGTTGTAGAGGTACAGGTCGTAGTCCGCGCTGCCGCTCGGCGTCAAGGTCGCGGTCAGCGTCTTGCCGGCCGGCAGGTCGACGCGGAAGTAATCCGTGTCGCTGCTCGATCCCATCGTGCCGTTCATCGTCGTGCCGCTGCTGCTGACCAGGTTGGCGGTCGAGATCGTGTTGTTCGACTCCGTTTCGCTGTTGCCCGCGGGCGGCGTGGTGCTGCCCGCCGCATCGACCGCCGCGTTGGCATCGACGATGCCGCTACCGCACTGCGCGCATGTTGCCGGGAAGGCGCGGGCCGTGGCCTTGAGCTTGCTCTCGACATCGTCGGGCGTCAGGCTCGGGTTCTTCGACAGCATCAGCGCCACCACGCCGGCGACATGCGGCGTTGCCATCGAGGTGCCCTGGTAGAAGGCGTAGCTGTCCGCCCCCGGTGCCGTCTGGCCGGCATTCAAGGTCGACAGGATGCCGTTCGCGTCGGTCGCGCTGCTCATCGCCCCGCCCGGTGCCGCCACATCGACCACGCTGCCGTAATTCGAGTAGTAGGCGCGCCCGCCCTGGCGATTGGTCGCCGCCACGGCAATCACGCCCGAGCAGTTGGCCGGGTTGGAGTTGGCTGCGTCCTGGTTCTCGTTGCCGGCTGCCACCACCACCACCGTGCCGTGCGAGCGCGCGCTGTTGATCGCATTCTGCGTGGTGTTGTCGCAGGCCCCGCCGCCGCCGAGCGACATATTGATCACGCGCGCCTTGTTCGGGTTGGCCGGCACGCCGCTGACACTGCCGCCCGAGGCCCAGATGATGGCATCGGCGATGTCCGAGGTGTAGCCGCCGCACTTGCCGAGCACGCGCAGCGGCAGCACCTTGGCGCCGAATGCAACGCCCGCCACGCCGCTGCCGTTGTTGCTCAGCGCCGCGATGGTGCCGGCCACGTGCGTGCCGTGCCAGCTCGACGGCTCGTCCTGCGCGGGCTCGCCGCTACCGCACTCGCCGGCCTTCACCGCGTCGCCGGGGTCCTTGGCGTCGGCATCGCGACCGTCGCCATCGTTCGATACCGCGGTGTCGGAGATGAAGTCATAGCCGCCAATGATGTTGGCCGCCAGATCGGCATGCGGGCGGTAGCCGGTGTCGATCACGGCGACGATCACGCCGGCTCCGGTCGACTTGTCCCAGGCCTGCGGCAGGCGCATGCCGCCGGTGGTTTCGTAGTACTCCCATTGCTCGTTGTAGCGCGTGTCGTTGGGCGTGAACAGCCGCTTCATCATGCGGTCCGGCTCGGCGTATTCGATCGTCGGGTCCTGCGCGGCGATCTGCGCGGCCAGGCTGGCTGCCTCGGCCACCGTCACCTTGCGGTCCAGCTGCATCACCTGCGCGCCGCCCGCCGTCTGGCGCAAGGCCTTGATGGTGAAGCCGAGCCCGTGGCCGATGCGCTGCGCCGCGGCCATCCTGTCGACTGCAATACCGCCGGCAGCCATCGCGGCCACTGTCGGCTTGTACTTGATGATGAGACGGTCGGTATGCGCAATGCCGTAATTTACCGCCGTTGTTGCCGCAAATGTCATGTTTCCGCCTGCTAGCGCAAAACCTGGGAATGCCAGCGCCAGTGCGATAATGCATTGCTTTATTTGTGTCTTATTCCTCGATCGTTGCTGCTTCAAGTGAACTCTCCTTGATGAGTTTTTCGTTTATAAATATCTGTCTGTACGAATAAACTGATTGTTGTCCACCATTGCATTAAATCTTTTCCAGATCACCTCATTTTGTGCAAACAGAGCTTGGTTTTAGTACAGGGTATTGGAAAGGTCAAACACAATATGACGCACTCATTACCGCTGCAGAACAGGCTCTGGCTTGCACGGGGAGACATCGGAAAAGACGCTGGACTGCGGGTATTTTGCAGCCAGGCCGGTGCGGGCACATCGGCGAGCCGCACGCAAGCGGGGGCGGGCGACCGGGCGCTGTCTACGCGAGGCTGGGAGATGCGAGAGGGAGAGAAAACGTCCGGCCGGGATGGGGAAATATGGCGGCAGCGGTGTCGGCGGTGAACGGCGGCGGCGACAGGCGTCGGGGGTTGGATGGGGTCATGCGCGGCACCTCGATGGCGGTTTGAAAGGCCGCCCACACTTGCTGCCGGGGGCTCAAAACCATAATAGCCACGTGGCGTAGGACATTACTGCGCGCGCCGCGGCAATCCTGCTGGGGTGTGGGCTAAACCGGCTGTGCTAGCGTGCCTGCCGGGGCGGCATCGCACCGCGCAAACACGAAGAACTCGCGATTGCCGTCGCCGCCCTTGATCGGGCTGTCGAAATAATCGAGCACCGACAGCTCAAGCCGTTCGCACAGCGCCACGATCTTGTCGCGCACCGTGTCGAAGAGCCGTTCGTTCTTGACGATGCCGCCCTTGCCCAACCCCTCGCGCCCGACCTCGAACTGCGGCTTGACCAGGCTCAGCAGGTGGCCACCCGGGCGGATCAGGGCGGCGGCGGCCGGCAGCACGAGTTCGAGCGAGATGAAGGAGACATCGATCACTACCAGGTCCACGCCGGTGGCGCCCGTGTGCGCGGCGATGTCGTCGGCGTGCAGGTGGCGCGCGTTGACACCTTCGAGCAGCACCACGCGCGGATCGGCGGTGAGCTTCGGTGCGAGCTGGCTGTGGCCGACATCGACGCCGATGACCCTGGCCGCGCCGACCTGCAGCAGGCAATCGGTGAAGCCGCCGGTGGAAATGCCGAGATCGAGCACGATGAGGCCGCGCACATCGAGCCCGGCCTGCGCCAGCGCGCCGGCCATCTTGAGCCCGCCGCGCGAGACATAGCGGTCGGCCTCGTCCGGCACGATGTCGAATTCGATATCGGCAAACAGTTTCTGGCTCGCCTTGCCGACCGCCACGCGGCGCCCGGCGTCGAGCACGAACACGCGCCCGGCCTCGATCAGGTGCTGTGCGGCGGTGCGCGAGGCGGCAAGGCCGCGTTCGACGAGTAGCAGGTCGGCTCGAGTGGTCATGGCGGGTCGTGTGGCTGGATGGCCCGCCATTATAGCGGCGAAAAAACGGGCTCCGTAGAGCCCGAAAACACTGCCTGACAATGGTCGACGATCAGGCTGCGATACTGAGCGTGCTGCTGCTCGTCGTGCTCTGCGACGACTGGTCGAGTGCCGCCAGCAGGCGCCCGGCCAGACCACCACCACCGCCGTGGTGCGGCTGGCGGCCCTCGCTGCGCATCTGCTGGAACTGGCTTTGCAGCTGCTGCTCGACCTGTTTCATGCCGCTCTTGAACTCGTCGAGCGAGAGCGAGCCGTTGCCATCGCTGTCCGAGCTGCTCATCAGGTTGCTGCTCGACAGCAGCTGGGCCAGACCCGCCGGCGCGGTGTCGCTGGCGGCCTTGAGTTCCGCCGCGCTGACTTGGCCGTCCTGATCGGTATCGAGCTTGTCGAACAGCTTCTGCTGGCGGCTGCTGGCCTGGGTCGAGCCCACGGCCTGGGTGTCGTCACCGTCACCGTCGCCATCTCCCGGCGGCGGCCCCGACGGTGGGCCGCCCTGCGCGCCGCCGATGCGCATCTGCTGGAACTGGCTGTGCAGCTGCTGCTCCACCTGTTGCATCGCGGACTTGAACTCGTCCACGCTGAGGCTGCCGTCGCCGTTCGTATCCGATTGCGTGAACGCGCTGTCGCTGCCGCTGAACAAGCTTTGCATGCCCTGCGGCGCAGCCTTGGCCAGTACATCCAGCTCGCTGCTGCTGAGCTGGCCGTCGCCGTTGCTGTCCAGCTTGCTGAACAGCTTCTCCTGCATCTCGCTGCGCCGGCTGCTCGCAGTGCTCTGCGCACTGCTGTAGCTGCCGGTGTAGCTCGAACTGCCTATCGAACTCACCATGTTGCATCCTCCATAACGGTCAGCGCGGGAATTGCAGCCGGCAGGCCGCATCGGGGCTGGACGGGACGCTCCCGCGCCGTCCCGCCCGTCGTCGATCACGTCTGGCGCCAGGCACGCCCAGCCCCCATACTGGAAGCGGGCGTGCAGGCGTCAGGCGCAATGTCGGACGCTGGCAGCCTAGGCCGGCCATGTGCATGGAAGATGTGAGGTGGCGCGGCCTTGGTTAGCGGATGTGTCCAAGTGCGCCGTCTGAAACATTTGCTTACATTTCGCCGGCCGGATCCGGCGGCGCTCCCGGTAAACTGCGGCATGGAAAATACCCCCGACATTCTGCTGATCGACGACGATCCCGAGCTGCGCAGCCTGCTGCAGCAATACCTGGGCAAGCAGGGTATGAACGTGCGCACCCTGCCTGACGCGGGCGAGCTCGACCGGCGCCTGCTGCGCCAGCGTCCCGACCTGCTGGTGCTCGATGTGATGATGCCGGGCGAGGATGGCCTTGCTGTGTGCCGCCGTCTGCGCGGCCAGGGCGACGACCTGCCGATCATCATGCTGACCGCGCGCAGCGACGACATCGACCGCATCGTCGGCCTCGAACTCGGCGCCGACGACTACCTCGGCAAGCCCTTCAATCCACGCGAGCTGGTGGCCCGCATCCATGCCGTGCTACGGCGTCGCGTGCGGCTGCCGCCGGGCAGCCCCGACCCGTACGGCGAGGTGCTGCGCTTCGGGCCGTTCCGGCTCGACATGGGCGCACGCACGCTGTTTCACGACGACGAGCGCATCACGCTGACCAGTGGCGAATTCTCGCTGCTCGCCGCGCTGGCCAAGCACCCGCGCCAGCCGATGTCGCGCGAGCGGCTGATCGACCTGGCGCGCGGCCGCAGCGCCGAGACCATCGAGCGCAGCATCGACGTACAGGTGTCGCGGCTGCGCAAGCTGATCGAGGATGACGCCTCCGCGCCGCGCTACATCCAGACGGTGTGGGGGGTCGGCTACGTCTTCATCCCCGATGGCGGTGGCGCATGAGGCGCGGGTTCGACAGCCTGCTCGGGCGTCTGGCGCTGGTGATGGCGCTGGTCGTGGTGGCCAGCCACGCCTCCCTGTTCTATGTGCTGCGCAACAGCCATGACGAACAATTGCTCGATCAGGTGCGCGCGGCGCTGCACGACCCACAGCAGGCCCAGCGCGCCAGGCCCGGCGAGATACCGGACTGGGGCGCACGGCGCGAGCCGCCGCTGCTGCCCGCTGGCGAGCCCGAACGCCGCGCGGGTGGCGGGCCCGAGCACCACGAAGGGCCGCCGCACCAGGACATCGCCCTGCACCTGTCGCAGGAGCTGGGCCAGCCGGTGGCGCTGCACTGGCGCCGCGAGCCGCGCCCCACGCTGTGGGTGGGCATCGGCACGGGCGCGAGCCAGGTCTGGTATCACATCCCGATGAAGCCGGGCGAGCCGGGCTGGTTCGGCTCGCCATGGATGATGCTCGCGGTGGTGACGGCGCTGTCGCTGATGGGCTCGCTGTTCGTGCTGTGGCAATTGTCGCGGCCGATCGCCAGCCTGGCCGATGCGCTGCGGCGCACCGGTGCCGGGCATGCTGTTGCGCCCCTGCCGGTGGCCGGGCCGCTGGAGCTGCGCGAGCTGACCACGAATTTCAACCAGATGGTGCAGGACCTGTCACGCCTCGAAACCGATCGCCAGACCCTGCTCGCCGGCGTCTCGCACGACCTGCGCACGCCCCTGACGCGGCTCAGGGTGCGCGCCGAGCTGCTCGATGACAGCGCGCGCGCCGGTATCGGCCGCGACATCGACGACATCGAGCGCATCGTCGAGCAGTTCCTGCTGTTCGCCAGATTGCAGGCCGACAGCGAGCCGGCAAGCCAGGTCGAACTGGGCGGCTGGCTCACTGGCTGGCTGGGGCGCGATGAATACACCGATATTGGCTACCGGCCTGCCTTGCAGCCGGTGTCGTGTGCGATCCATCCGATCGCGCTGGCCCGTGCGCTGGCCAATCTGGTCGAGAATGCGCGGCAATACGGCGCCATGCCGATCGAGCTGAGTCTGGCGCTCGACGGCACAACCGCCCGCATCAGCGTGCGCGACCACGGCCCGGGCATCCCGCCCGAGCGGCTCGAACAGGCCCGCCAGGCGTTCGTCCGACTCGATGCGGCGCGTGGCGGGCGTGGACATTGCGGACTCGGGCTGGCCATCGTCGATCAGGTGGCGCGGCTGCACGGCGGCGAACTGCTGCTGACCAATGCCATGGACGGCGGCCTGCTGGCGACGCTGAGCTTGCCGTTGGGCCGAGCGCCAGGCAAATAGAGCAAACCGGCAATTGCCGGTTTGCTGTGCTTACTCGGGCTTGCCCATCTCGTGTCCCGGCCCTCGGCGGTGCGACTGCATCCAGTGTTCATGCTTCTGCATCTGCTGCTTGAGCAGGTCGCTGACGGTCTGCTTCTGCGCCGTCGACAGGCTGGCATAGGCCTTGAGCCAGGCGTCGCGCGCCTTGTCGTGGGCCGCGCGGCTGGCCTCGTGCAGCGCCTCGCTCTGGTCGGACAGCTTCTGCAGGTCGATCACGGCTTGCTTTTTCTGTTCGTCGAGCAGGGTCTTCATCTTCTCGTGCTGCGCCTTCATGGTGTCCATGGCATCGTGCGTGGCCTTTTCCGCCGCATCGAACAAGGCATTCTGCTCGCTGCTCAGGTTCAGCGTGGGCTTGGCCTGGCTCAACGCAGCGAAGGGGCCGCCGGCGCGCGGGCCGTCGCCATGGGACAGGGCCATCGCTGGCGCGGTCAGCGCAGCAAGCAGGGGGACGGCGAGCAAGAGGCGTTTCAGGCTGGGACTCATTGTGTGCTCCTTTTGATTTGCATCGTTAGTCAGGACTCGGCCGATTCGGTTCCCCGAACCGTTAGCGAAGCCAGTCTAGTCGGACGATGTCAATCAAAGGTGTGCGGCCGGCCCGGTGTGTTAGCAGGTGTGTCGCGGCGGCGCCGGTGCAACAGATATTTACGGTTGGCCGGGCGCAGCCTGCGCCGGCCCCTCGGCGGCCTCGGGCAGGGCGCGCCGGCGATACCACACGGTCCAGGCCCAGAGCGTGCCGTAGCAGCCGTATTGAACGAAGGGCGAAACGGCGAGGAAGCGCTCGGTCGTCAGCGTCCACAGCAGCACGGTGCGCAGGCCGGCCTCGGCGACCATGCCGGCGCTCCACACGGCAGTCATCGCGGTCATCAGCCGGCGCAGCGAGGGTGACGTCTGCCAGTAGGCCTCGAACTCGGCGGCGCCGGTGGCATCCTCGCGGCCCGCCGTGGCGCGGGCAAGGTAGTAGAGCACCGGGCGCGGCCACAGCAGCGACGACAGAGCCAGCAGGCCCATCAGCCCGGTCACGCCGGCCTCGCGCAGCAACAGCAGGCGCTCGTCGCCGCCGAACAGCACGGCTAGCAGCGACAGCGCGATGCCGAGCAGCACGGTGATCGAGATCGCATCCACGCGGCGGTGGCGCGCCAGTTCGAGCAGCGACCAGAGCAGCGGCGGCAGCGCTGACAATGCGATGGCGTTGAATTCGCCGGTGTACTGCCTGGCGAGCGTGTAGGCGCCCCAGGGCAGCAGGCCGTTGACGAGCAGTTCGAGGACGAGCTTGCCGCGTGTCATGGGTGTGCGGTCAGACGAACGATTCGTCGGCGCTCAGATAGCGCCACTTGCCAGCCGGTAGGTTGCCGAGCATGACGCGGCCGATGCGGATGCGCTTGAGGCCGACCACCTTGAGCCCGACCAGATCGCACATGCGGCGGATCTGACGTTTCTTGCCTTCCTTCAGGATGAAGCGCAGCTGGTTTTCATTCTGCCACCATACCTTGGCCGGCTTCAGGCGCTGGCCGTCGAGGCTGAGGCCGTGGTTGAGCTGCTGCAGCCCTTCCTTCGACAACGTGCCGTCGACGCGCACCAGGTATTCCTTCTCGACATCCGAATCCTCGCCGATCAGCTGCTTGGCGATACGGCCATCCTGCGTCAGGATCAGCAGGCCGACCGAGTCGATGTCGAGCCGGCCGGCCGGTGCCAGGCCGCGCAGGTGCGCCGCGTTGAAGCGGATGCGCGAGCTGTCTTCCTTCCATTGTCGGTCCGGCGTGATCAGCACGCTGGCCGGCTGGTAGCCCTCCTCCGCCTGGCCCGAGACATAGCCGACCGGCTTGTTGAGCAGGATGGTGACGCGGCTGCTCTGCGCGGCCTGGGCCTGGCGCTCGAGCGTGATCTTCTGGTTCGGCAGCACCTTGCTGCCGAGCTGGTCGACCACCACGCCATCGACGCGCACCCAGCCTTTGGCGATGTAGTCGTCGGCCTCGCGGCGCGAACACAGGCCGAGCTCGGCCATGCGTTTGGATAGGCGGATGGGTTCCATGGGGTGTCCGATGTGCAGGGCAAACGCGTAGTTTAACCCGCGCGCCGCAGTCTTGGCCCGTCCGGCGTGTCCTCGACATCGTAGCCGGCGGCGGTGATCTGCCCGCGCAAAGCATCGGCATCCGCCCAGCGTTTGTCCTGGCGCGCCTGCTGGCGCTGTTCGGCGAGCCGTTCGACAGCGGGCGGGATGTCGGCGCTGGCCGCCTGCCAATCGGCCAGGCACAGGCCCAGTACCTCGTCGATCAGGCTCAGCGTGGCGCGCTTGGTGGCGGGTGGCAGCGGTCCTTTCACCAGCTCCCAGACCAGCGCCAGCGCTTTGGGCGCATTCAGATCATGGTTCAGCTCATCGCGGAAGCGGCCGAGCGTGGCGGCGTCGGCCTCGCCGCCCGCAGGCCAGCTGTGGTAGGCCTCGCGCAGGCGGTTCAGCGCTGTCTGTGCCGCATCGAGACTGTTCCACGTGAAACTGAGCTGGCTGCGGTAGTGCGCGGTCAGGCACAGGTAGCGGTAGGCCAGCGGGGCGTAGCCGCGCTCGAGCAGCGTCTGCAGGCGCAGGAAATCGCCGCTCGATTTCGACATCTTGGCCGCGTCGAGCTGCAGGAAATAACCGTGCAGCCAGAAGTTGGCGAGCCGCGTGCCGTGGCAGGCTTCGGTCTGCGCGATCTCGTTGCTGTGGTGCACCGGGATGTGGTCCTCGCCGCCACAATGGATGTCGAACCACGGGCTCAGGTACTTGGCCGACATCGCCGAGCACTCGATGTGCCAGCCCGGGAAACCGCGCCCCCATGGGCTGTCCCACTCCATCTGGCGTTGCTCGCCGAGGCGGCTGAATTTCCACAATGCGAAATCGGTCGCGCTGCGTTTCTCGCCGAGGTCCACGCGCTTGCCGGCCTGCAGGCCGGTGCGGTCGAGCCGGGCGAGATAGCCGTAGTCGTCCTGCCGTGCCGTGTCGAAATACAGTCCGTCCGAGGTGCGGTAGGTGAAGCCCTTGGCTTCGAGCGTGGCGATGAAGTCGATCTGCTCGGCGATGTGGTCAGTGGCGCGGCACCAGACCGTCGGCTCGCGCAGGTTCAGCGCCGCCATGTCGGCCTTGAACGCGGCGGTGAAGCGCCCGGCGATGTCCCAGGCCGATTCGCCGGTGCGGCGGCTGCCCTTCTCCATCTTGTCCTCGCCGTCGTCAGCATCCGACACGAGGTGGCCGACATCGGTGATGTTGACCACGTGCCGTACCACGTGGCCGTTGAGTTCGAGCACGCGGCGCAGCAGGTCCTCGAACAGGTAGGTGCGCAGATTGCCGATATGGGCGTAGTCGTACACCGTCGGCCCGCAGCAGTACAGGCCCACGTGGTCGGCGTGGATAGGCTCGAAGCGGCGCAGGCTGCGGCTGTAGGTGTCGTAGAGGTGCAGGTCCATCTCGGTCTCGCAAGGAAAAAGAAAATGGCCGCAGGTGAGTTCACTCTGCGGCCATCGGGATTCGTTCGGACAGGCGAATGCGTGTCGGCGGGCCCCTACGGCCGGCCGCGACAACACTGGATCAGGAAAGGGCGTGCTGCAATCGCATTCATGTCCCTGATGCTAACGGGGGCATCCACGGTGGGTCAAGCGGGTTGACGTGCACCGCCGCCGGGCGTAGCGTCGCGCCTCATTGAAACGAGGGCTCGGCATGGAAACCATCATCTTCGAATTGAGCGGCGAATACATTGAGCTCAACAACCTGCTCAAGGTCGTTGGCGTGGCCGATAGCGGCGGTGCCGGCAAGGCGCTGGTGGCTGCGGGCGAGGTCAGCGTCGATGGCACGCTGGAAAGCCGCAAGACGGCAAAGATTCGCGTCGGCCAGGTGGTGACGCTGGCCGGGGTGCGCATCGAAGTCGTCGAGGGCGCGGCCGAGTAGTACGGGGCCAGAGGCCCCCTGCCCGATTGCAGCCTGGGCGGCTCGCTCAGGCGAGCACTTCGCTCATTTCCGCTTGCGGCAGGCCGACCAGGGCCTCGATGATTTCCAGTGCCGGCACGACAACCCCTTTTGCCGCATCGAAAATGACCGAGGTCACGGTCGCCTCGGCCACCACCTGCTTCGATTGGCGGCATTGCACCAGCTGCTTGAGCACGAAGCTGTTGGCCTTGACCGATTGCAGCGTGGTGACGATGTCGAGCAGCTGGCCGAGCCGAGCCGGCATGCGGAAATTCACCTGCATCGACGCCACCGGCACGGCCAGGCGCTTGCGCACGTATTCCTCGCGGCGCCCGCGCAGGTTCATGATGTCCCAGCGCCCCATCTCCAGATATTCCATGATGCGGGCGTTATTGACGTGACGGAAGGCATCCACATGGGATACCTGCACTTCGATCTGCGTCACAGATTTCAGGTCCTGCATACACTTCCCCCTTCTCTCTCTTTTTATGGAGTTGTTTTTTATTGCTTTGTCATTTGGCGTGCTTGGATGGCAATCCAATGTGCATATATTCGCACGACTGATATTTGTCTGAAAAGCCCTACTGGCGTTGGGTGTACCTGATTTGCCGCTTGCCGCTGCTCCGTCGTGGGCAGGGGCGGAATGTGCCGGATGGCCATATCGTCATGCCTCGCCTGGCTGGCCCGGCGTTTTTGCCGTCCGCCGTGGGGGTGTTGCCGCGGCCGACTCTGTATTAAGCTCGCCGCTCGAAATGAGGTGGTGAGATGAGTGAAATCGACATGGCGCGCCGTTTTGGCGGTATTGCGCGCTTGTATGGGGATGCCGCACTGGCGCGCTTCCAGACGGCCCACGTGGCGGTGATCGGGATAGGCGGCGTCGGCTCGTGGGCGGTCGAGGCACTGGCCCGCTCGGCCATCGGCACCCTGACGCTGATCGATCTCGATCATGTGGCCGAGTCGAACATCAATCGCCAGATCCACGCGCTCGACACCACGCTGGGCCAGGCCAAGGTGGAGGCGATGGCCGAGCGCATCGCGGCCATCAACCCGATTGCGCAGGTTCACCAGATCGACGATTTCATCGATCTCGACAATCTCGCGGGCCATATCGACCAGCGCTTCGATTTCGTTGTCGATGCCATCGACAGCGTCAAGGTCAAGGCCGCGCTGATCGCCCATTGCCGCCGCAACAAGATCAAGCTGATCACCTGCGGCGGTGCCGGTGGCCAGATCGACCCGACGCAAATCGAGGTCGCCGACCTTGCCCGCACCACGCAGGACCCGCTGCTTGCCAAGACACGCCAGATGCTGCGCCGCGACTATGGCTTCAACAAGGACGTGAAGAAAAAATTCGAGGTGCCGGCGGTATTCTCGACCGAGCCGCTGCGTTATCCCGAGGCGAGCGCCTGCGATGTCGACGATGCCGGTGCGGCCGGCCCGGCCGGGCTCAACTGTGCCGGCTTCGGCTCGGCCGTTGGGGTGACCGCGAGCTTCGGCCTGGTGGCGGCGTCCTACGTGCTCAACAAGCTGGCCGGACGCTGACACAACGTGGTCGCCGTGCAGGTCAAGCGGGCCTCGCAACAGGGCGCAGGGTGAATGTCAGCTTGCGCCGTTATCGCTGAACGAGGCCCTTCATGCCCCGGCCATTTTGCTGGTTCCCGCGTCCTTTCACCGCTGGTCAGGCCAGCCGTTTCACCATCACATAGTCATCCATCACGAAACCGTTGCCGATATCGAACACGGCCTCTTCGCGTACGCTGAAGCCTGCCTTGCGGTAAACCGCGATCGAGCCGGCGTTGTGCTTGTTCACGGTCAGCACCAGCGTGTCGGCGCCCAGGCTGCGAGCGCGCACCTCGACATGGCGCAGCATATGGCCGCCGTAGCCGCGCCCGTGCAGCTCGGGCAGCAGGTAGAGCTGCTCCAGCTTCATCTCCCCAGGGCTGTCGGTCAGCGCATAGCTGCAATAGCCGATGGCCTGGCCGTCGTGTTCGAGCAGGTCGAGCCCGCAGCGGCCGGAATCCAGGTACGGCTTTAGCTTGTCCGCGGTGTAGCGGCCGGCCAGCATGTACTCGATCTGTTCGGCACTGATCATGGCGATGTAGTGGCGGCGCCAGATGCGCGCACCGAGCTCGGCGACGGTGGGGAAGTCCGCCTCGGTGATTGGGCGCAAGGTGATGTCTGCTGGCTTGATGGTTGTCATGGTGTGCTCGCTCGATGGGTGCAGAATGGCCGACTGGGTGCCACAGGAATGGCCGGTATATGCTAAGGTCATTTCTAGTTTTGCCGCCCATGGCATTGATTTTCAAATGTTTCGCGCTAAAATGCGCAGCCCTTTACCGCGCCTGTTGAGCGCTTGGTCAATAGTTGATGCTAAAAATTCTCGGTCTCGATCGTGCGCTGAGCCTGCTGTCGCGCAAGCTGTTGTATGTCTGGGTGCGTACCCAGACCTTGCCGCAGGACCTGTCGACCCTCAATCTCGACCCGAACAAGCCGGTCTGCTACGTGTTGCAGACGCGGCAGCTTTCCAACCTGCTGGTGCTGGAAACCGAAACCCAGCGACTCGGCCTGCCGCGCGCGTTGAGCCGGCTCAAGAGCCTCGACGTGCGCGAGGACCGTTCCTTCTTCTTCCTGACCCGTGGCGACACCGCCGGGCCGATGCGGCGCAACCGTTTTGCCTATTCGCCACGGCTGAAGCGGCTGACGCAGGCAGTCGCGGCAAATCTGCAGCTCGACGTGCAGCTGGTGCCGGTCACCATTCTATGGGGGCGCCAGCCGCAGAAGGAAGACTCGCTGCTGAAGATTCTGTTCACCGATAGCTGGGCTACGCCGGGCGTGCTCAAGCAGTTCTTCCGCGTGCTGATTCATGGCCGCCGCACTCTGGTGCGCTTCGAAGAGCCGATCAGCCTGCGTGCGGTCGTGGATGAAGGCCAAGCCGAGGACCTGACGCTGCGCAAGATCGCACGCGTGCTGCGCGTGCATTTCCGCCGCCAGCGCGAGATGGCGATCGGCCCCGACCTGTCGCACCGCCGCACCCAGGTCAATGCGCTGCTCGAGGCTGACCCGGTGAAGCAGGCCATCGAGCAGGAGATGCGCGACAAGAGTCTGGCCATGACCAAGGTCGAGGACTCGGCGCGCCGCTATGCGATGGAGATCGCGGCCGACTACTCCTACCCCACCGTGCGCGCGCTGGAGAAGTTCCTCAACTGGCTGTGGACGCGCCTCTACGACGGCGTGAAGGTCTACCGCATGAACGAGCTGACCGATGTCGCGCCGGGCCAGGAGGTGATCTACGTCCCCACGCACCGCAGCCATATCGATTACCTGCTGATGTCCTACGTGATCTTCACCCAGGGCATGATGGTGCCGCACATCGCTGCCGGCGCGAACCTCAACCTGCCGGTGATCGGCGGCATCCTGCGTCGCGGCGGGGCATTCTTCCTGCGCCGCACCTTCAAGGGCAATCATCTGTATGCGGCGGTATTCAACGAATACCTGCACATGATGATCCAGAAGGGCTACCCGATCGAATACTTCATCGAGGGCGGCCGCAGCCGCACCGGCCGCATGCTGCAGCCCAAGGGCGGCATGCTGGCGATGACACTGCAGAGCTATCTGCGCGACCACCGGCGCCCGATCGTGTTCATGCCGATCTACTTCGGCTACGAAAAGGTGATGGAGGGCGGCACCTATGTCGCCGAGCTGTCGGGCAAGCCCAAGGAGAAGGAGTCGATCTGGGGCGTGATCAAGACCGTGCGCGACATCGAGAAGGTGTTCGGCGAGGTGCACGTCAACTTCGGTCAGCCCATCGTGCTGAGCGAGGTGCTCGACGAGGTCGAGCCGGGTTGGCGCGAGGCGGGCTCGCACCCCGACCCGAAATCGCCATGGTTCACCAAGACGGTCGATACGCTCGCCAACCGTATCGTCACGCGCAGCAACAGCGCGGCCGTGGTCAACCCGATCAGCCTGCTGGCGCTGGCGTTGCTGTCGACGCCCAAACAGGCTGCGGATGAAGACCTGCTGGTGGAGTTCCTCGATGCACTGAAGCGGCTGCTGACGGTGGCGCCCTACTCCGACCGGGTCGAGCTGACGTCGCTGTCGGGGCGCGAGCTGATCGCCTATGGCGAGAAGATGAAGGTATTGCGCCGGCTCGAACACCCGCTCGGCAATCTGGTGCAGTTGCTGCCCGAGCAGGCGCTGCAGATGACCTACTTCCGCAACAATGTGCAGCACCTGTACACGTTGCCGGGCATGATCGCCTGCTTCCTCACGGCCGATAACGCGCTCGAACGCGAGCGCATCGTCGAGCTGATCGGCAACATCTACCCCTTCCTCAAGGCCGAGCTGTTCCTGCACTGGAAGGCCGACGAGCTGCCGGCGGTGGTCAACGCCATGATCGATGCGCTGCTGGATACCGGCCTGCTCGCCGCGCGCAGCGACAACAACACGATCAAGGCGCCCAATCGCAACAGCGCCGAATACATGCAGCTGGAAATCCTCGCGCGCTCGGTGCGCCAGGCGATGGAGCGCTACTACATCGCCATCTCGCTGCTGACGCGGCAGGGCTCGGGCAAGATCTCCGCGAGCCAGCTCGAGGAACTGTGCTCGCTGTTCGCGCAGCGGCTCGCCATCCTGCACGAGCACTCGGCGCCCGAGTATTTCGACCGCGCGGTGTTCAAGTCCTTCATCTCGACCTTGAAGCGCATCGGCCTGCTCAGCGACGACGAATCCGGCCAGCTGGTGTTCGACCGGCGCATCCAGGCGGCAGCCAACGAGGCGCAGTTCGTGCTGCCGCACGACGTACGGCAAACCGTGCAGCAGCTGACCCGGCTCGATGCCGACGAAATCCGCCGCGCGATCGCGGATTTCCGCGCCAAGGCGGCCGAGAAGAGCGCCAAGAAGAAGTAAGCCGGGCTGCGGGCCGAGCCGGGCGTGCCCAGCGCGGCCAGATGGCGCCATGGCGGTAAAACTAAATGCGGCGGGGCAGGTCAATCCGTTCAGGCTGTAAGCTCGACGTTCGATACGCGACCAAGCCGCAGATACCCACCGACCGGATGCCCCGATGCTGCCCTCGCAACTCTCCCCTGCCCGCTTCAAACGGCTCAAGACGGCGCTGTTCGTGGCCTGCCTCTACCCGCTTGCACGCCTGCTCGTGCTTGGCGCCACGCATGGCCTCGGTGCCAATCCGATCGAATTCATCACGCGCTCGACCGGCACCTGGACACTCGTCGGCCTGCTGCTGACGCTTGCCATCACCCCGCTGCGCCGGCTGACGGGCATGAACTGGCTGCTCAGGCTGCGCCGCATGCTCGGGCTGTATGCCTTCTTCTACGCCTGCCTGCATCTGACGACCTATCTGTGGCTCGACCAGTTCTTCGATGTCGCCGCCATCCTCAAGGACATCGCCAAGCGCCCGTTCATCACCGTCGGTTTCAGCGCCTGGCTGTTACTGCTGCCGCTGGCCGTGACCTCGACCAACGCCATGATGAAGCGCCTGGGCCGCCGCTGGGGCTTGCTGCACCGCGCGGTCTACCTGATCGCGCCACTCGCGGTCGTGCATTACTGGTGGCTGGTGAAGAAGGATGTCACGCAGCCCGCGCTATACGCTGCGGTGCTCGTCGTCCTGCTCGGCTACCGGCTGTGGTGCTGGGCGCGGGCGCGGCTGCGCGAGCGCTGGCCGGCGCCGGCCGCGACGCAGATGCATTAGGCCATGATGTGATCGGCGGGGCCGCTCAACGGAGCGGGCTGTCGAGCTGGCGTTGGTATTGCGTGTCGATCTTCTTGACCGTGCCATCGTTTTCCATGGCCTTGAGCGCCTGCTGCAGGCGCGCCACCATGTCTTCCGGCACACCGGGGTGGCAGGCCAGGTACAGGCTGCTGTGGCCGAAGGTGAGCAGCGCCCTGAGCCTGTCCTGCACGCCGAGTTTCAACGCCAGGGCGGTTGCCGCGGCGCGGTTCGATGCCCAGTAGTCGATGCGGCCGAGCAGCATGTTCCTGAGACTGATTTCGTCGGCGCCGGAGTGGGCGACGCGATAGCCGTGCTGGTCCAGGTAGTCGGCCAGGATGTCGGCGCGGTAGCCGCCGATGACATAGGGCTTGAGTTCTTCCAGGCTGGCGGAGGTCAGCCTATTGTCCCGGCGCGTGAAGATGGTCCAGTCGGTCGATGCGAGCGGGCCGACCCACTGGAAGCGCGCCTCGCGCTCGGGGGTGCGCGCCGTACCGAATACGCAGGTGTCGGGCCGGCTCTGCGCGAGCTTGAATGCGCGCTGCCAGCTGGAGGGCTCGACGGCGTAGCTGATGGCGGCGCGGCGCATCATCTCCACGATCTTGTCGCCGACCAAGCCGCTGATCTCCCTGCCCGTTTCCGACACGATGTTGTAGGGCGGCAGGGGCTCGGTCGTCAGTACCAGCTCCTGCGCCGCCACCGAGCCAGATGCCGGCAACGCCATCGCGGCGGCACAGGCCCTGGCAATGCATGAGTGTAACAGGGGGGCGTCGGGTGGGCCGTGGGGCATGGTTCGATATCTCATGGGCAATATGTAGCGTGCTTTCTATCGGTATAGCAGAGCATCGCCAGCCCACGCGCGGGAAGGCTGGCGCTTGCCAAGCCGCAAGGCTTTGGGTAGAAAGCCTGATGTAAGTAATCTACGGAATTCCCTATGCGCCTGTTCCTCGCCGAAGACGACGAAATTCTTGCCGATGCGCTCAAGACCGGGCTGGCCCGCAGCGGTTTCGAGGTCGAGCATTGCGCCGACGGCGCCGAGGCCGAGCGGCGCCTCGTTAATGGCGACCATGCGGCGGCCATTCTCGACATCGGCCTGCCGACCGTCGACGGGCTCACCGTGCTGCGGCGTGTGCGCATTCTCAAGCCGACGCTGCCCATCCTGCTGCTGACGGCGCTCGATGGGCTCGACAACCGCGTATCCGGGCTCGATGCCGGCGCCGACGATTACCTGACCAAGCCATTCGAGTTTGTCGAGCTCGAAGCCCGCCTGCGCGCGGTGTTGCGCCGTTCGCACCTGTTGCCGCCGTCGGCCCAGCAGCTCGGCCCGCTGCGGCTTGACCGCGCGGCCCAGCGCGTGTGGTGCGACGAAACGCCGCTCGATCTGTCGGCGCGCGAGCTTGCCGTGCTCGATGTGCTGATCTCGCAGCGCGACCGCGTGGTGACCAAGGAGCAGATCGCGGGCGAGTTCGGCTCCACCGGCGGCGAGGTGGGCACCAATGCCGTCGAGGTGTATGTGCATCGCCTGCGCAAGAAGCTCGAACCCTACAACGTCGGCATCCGCACCGTGCGTGGCCTGGGCTATCTGCTCGAAGTCGATGCCGACTGAGCCCGCACCCCGCAAGCCCCAGCGCCTGTCGCTGCGGCGCCAGCTGCTGCTGTGGCTGTTGTTGCCGCAGCTGGTGCTGTGGCTCGCGGCGATCTTCGTCGCTTATACCGTGGCCTTGCGCTACGCCAATATCGCCATCGACCAGAGCCTGCTGCAATCGAGCCGGGCGCTGGCGCGGCAGGTCAAACCGCTCGGCAACGGGCTGTTCATCGATTTCCCCAAGGCAGCGCAGCAGATTCTCGAAGAAGAGCCCGAGGATCGGGTCTATTACAAGGTCAGCACGCCACCGGGCCAGTTCATCCTCGGCAACAACAACCTGCCGCCGCCGCCGCGCAGCGACAAGCCGGAGCTGAACCACCCCTACTACTACGACGGCCGCTTCAACGGCAGCAAGATCCGCATTGCCGCGCTCTACCTGTCCATCGGTACGCCGGCGATGCCGCAGACCATGCTGGTGCAGGTGGCCAAGGGCATTGCCGTGCGCGAGCGGCTGGCGCACGACATCCTGGTCGACACGATCCTGCCGCTGTCGCTCCTGATGCTGCTGACCAGCGTGCTGGTGTGGGGCGGCGTCAGCCATGGCCTGTCGCCACTGCGCAAACTGCGGCGGCAGGTGGAGAACCGCAGCGCGCTGAACCTCGCGCCGATCGAGATCGAGAGCGCACCGGCCGAGGTACGGGCACTGGCCGGCGCGGTGAACACCCTGCTCGAAGCCGTCACCCACAATATCGCCTACCAGCGTCGCTTCATTGCCGATGCCGCGCACCAGCTGCGCACGCCGCTGGCGGGGCTCAAGTCGCAGACCGAGCTGGCGCTCAACGAATCCGATGCGCAGTCGCTCAAGGCCCGCCTGCAGCTCGTGCATACCAGCGCGGCGCGTACCGTGCACATGGTCAACCAGCTGCTGACGCTGGCGCGTGCCGAGCCCGACCAGCAAAACGCGATGCCGACCGAGCCGATCGACCTCGCCCGCCTGGTGCGCGACATCGTCGCCGAAGCCGCGCCGCGCGTGCTGCAGAAGGGGCTGGAGCTGGCCTGTTATGCCGATGTGAGCCCGCAGCAGATTTCGGGCAATTCCACGCTGTTGCGCGAGATGCTGCTCAACCTGATCGACAACGCCACCCGCTATGCCGGCAAGGGCTGCACCATCGTCGTGCGGGTGCTGGCCGGACGCAGCCATACCACGCTCGAAGTCGAGGACGACGGCCCGGGCATCCCCGAGGCCGACAAGGACAAGGTGTTTGATCGCTTCTATCGCGGCAGCCAGGGCGGCGAAGGCTGCGGCCTGGGCCTGCCGATCGTGCGCGAGATCGCGCACCGGCACGGCGCCGAGGTCAGGCTGCGCGATGCCCGGCCGCATGGCCTCGTCGTGTCGCTGCGCTTTGTGCTCGAGCCCGTCTGACCCGGTACGCGCTCAGAAGTACTTGCGCAGATCCATCCCGGTATACATCGATGCCACCTGGTCGGCGTAGCCGTTGAACATCAGCGTCTTGCGCTTGAAGAATTCGCCGATACGCCGCTCGCTCGCCTGGCTCCAGCGCGGGTGATCGACCTGTGGGTTCACGTTGGAATAGAAGCCGTACTCACTCGGGTTGGCGCGCATCCAGCTCGACACCGGCGGCTTCTCGACCAGGCGGATGCGCACGATGGACTTGGCGCTCTTGAAGCCATATTTCCAGGGCACCGCGATACGCACCGGCGCGCCATTCTGGTTCGGCAGCAGCTCGCCGTAGAGGCCGAGCGTGACCAGCGTCAGCGGGTGCATCGCCTCGTCGATGCGCAGGCCCTCGACATAGGGCCAGTCGAGCACGGCGCCGCGCTGGCCGATCATCTGCTCGGGGCGCCTGAGCGTGGTGAACTCGACGTATTTCGCCTTACCCGTCGGCTCGACGCGCTTGAGCACCTCGGACAGCGAATAGCCTATCCACGGGATCACCATCGACCAGCCTTCGACACAGCGCAAGCGGTAGATGCGCTCTTCCAGCGGCGCGAGCTTCAGCAGCTCGTCGATGTCGAAGGTACGCGGCTTGAGCACCTCGCCGTCGATCTGTACGGCCCACGGTCGCGTCACCAGGCGGCCGGCGTTGGCGGCCGGATCGGCCTTGTCGGTGCCAAACTCGTAGAAATTGTTGTAGCCGGTGATCTCGTCGCGCGTGTTGGCGGCGCCGGCCACCGACAAGGGACTCCTGCGCGCGGCCAGCCGTGGCGCGGCGGCTGCCTCGCTGTGCAAGCCACTGGCGGCGAGTGCGAGTGCGCCGGCGCCTTGCATGAACTGGCGACGGTTCAGGTAGAGCGTCTTGTCGGTGATGTTGCTCGGCGCGATGTCCGAGGCGGGTTTGATGAGCATGTGCACTCTCCGGTGGCGGGTTGGCGACTGTTGCCCTTGGTCGGGTGAGCCGCTTTTTTCTGACAGTGGGCAAGACATTTGACCACCGGTTTCAACAGAAATCCCCGCCTGGCGCGCAATGTTGCGGCAAAGGGCAAAATGTGCGCGTAAACGCTTTATTCTAGAGCGATTATTCTATTAGAATAACGCCAATGCCATATTTAGCTACCCATGCTGTAGCCGAAAGCCGTGCCATGAAACTGCGTATTCCCCTGCTGTTGCTTGCCTTGTGTGCCGCCCTGCCCGTCCGGGCCGAAGGCGATGCGTCCGCCGTCAAGGTGACCCCGCTGACCGAAGCCCCGCCGACCGAGATTTCCCCAGCCGTGGAAACCCCGCCGGTCTACAAGGCGCCTCACCTCAACAACCGGCAGCCGTTGCTGAGCGAGGTGTCGCGCGAGCTCGGCGAGCGCGGCAAGGTCGTGGTGACGGCGTTGATCGGCCGTGACGGTACGCTGCAGGATGCGAAGATCGCGCAGAGCAGCGGTTTCCCCCGTCTCGACGTATTGGCGCTCGATACCGCGCGCGGCTGGCAGTACGAGCCGGGCAAGCGCGACGGCAAGCCGGTGCTGGCCAAGGTCGACATCCCCTTCGAATTCGGCACGCTGGAGCCGCAGACCGCCAAGGATGGCAAGGACAAGGCCCCCAACCCCAGGGCAGCAGCAGCGGCCCGTGGCGACCGGCCGGAGCTGTGCGGCAGCAGCATTCCGAATGTCACCAAGTGGCTGCCGCTACTGACCCCGCAGCCCTCGGACATCGACTATCCGAAGCCGGTCAAGGATCGCGCCATCGACATCGGCCGCTGGGACCCGAACTTCGACTTCGACAGCGGCAACAGCCCCTACCTCGCGTTCGAGTTGCCCAAGTACGAAGGCCCCTATGCGATCAAGATCACCAGCACGGTCAACCCCAAGCTGTTCTACCCGGTGATGCTGTTCCTTGATCGCCAGAAGCGCCCGACGCGCTGCCTGACCGCCGCCGTGGACAGGTTCGTGCCGGCCAGCTGGTCGAATTTCGCCAGCTTCGTCGGCGAGATCCCGATCACGCGCGAGTCACGCCGCGACTACTACGTGATCATCTTTACCACGCCCGAGCAGGCGGTTTCGAGCACCGACCCGAAGGACGGCTACAACCTGGTGAGCTGGGTGCAGGACTATCTGTGGAGCCTGGTATCGAAGGACAAATGGAACGAGCCGCAGCAGATCCCGCATGACTACACCGGCATGTTGCGCATCGAGACGCGCAAGCTGGGCGGGCCTGCCGAGCCAACCAGGGTCGCCTCGAACGACTCGCACTGAGCCGACCCGGCTGCCCCGACCTGACGCCCGCTTGCCGGGCGTCAGTCTTTTGCGAACAGCGCCAGTGCGACCGCGCGTGCCTGCGCATGATCGACCAGCGGTGCCGGGTAGTCGTGCCCGACCCGTATGCCGCATGCCTGCTGTGCCGTCAGCGGCATGGTCCACGGCGCGTGCAGATAGCGCTCGGGACAGCGTGCGAGCTCCGGCACGTAGCGGCGGATGAAGCTGCCCTGCGGATCGAACTTTTCCGATTGGGTGACCGGGTTGAAGATGCGGAAATAGGGCTGGGCATCGCAGCCGGTCGAGGCCGCCCATTGCCAGCCGCCGTTGTTGGCGGCGAGGTCGAAGTCGATCAGCTGTTCGGCGAAATGGCGCTCGCCCCAGCGCCAGTCGACGTGCAGGTCCTTCACCAGGAAGGAGGCCGCGATCATGCGCAGCCGGTTGTGCATATAGCCGGAATGCGCGAGTTGACGCATGGCGGCGTCGACGATCGGGTAGCCTGTCCTGCCCTCGCGCCATGCGGCAAACCTGGCCGGGTCGTTGGGAAAGGCGATGTGCTCGTAGGCCGGCTTGAACGCGTGGCCCACGACGTGCGGAAAATGCCACAGGATCTGCTGATAGAAGTCGCGCCAGATCAGCTCCGACAGCCAGCAGGCATGGCCCGGCCCGGCACCGGGCTGGCTGCCGTCCCAGGCGGCCCGTGCCAGCTGGCGGATCGACACAGTGCCGAAGCGCAGGTGTGCCGACAGGTAGGACACACCCTTCACCGCCGGGAAATCGCGCGCCTCGTGATAGCGGTCGATGCGGGCGAGAAAATCGCCGAGCAGCGCCGTGCCACCCGCCATGCCGCAGCGGACGCCGAGCTCGCCCAGATTGGTCGGGGCAAAGCCGAGGTCCGCCAGCGTCGGCATCGGCCCGGCCTCGTGCGGGGCCAGCGCCGCGAGATAGCGCTCGACCGGGTAGGCCGTCACATGGAACGGCGTCAGCCGCTTCAGCCATGCATTCTTGTAGGGCGTGAACACGCTGAACGGCGTGCCGGCCAGGGTCAGCACCTCGTCGCGCTCGAAGATCACCTGGTCCTTGCATTGCGGGAAGTCCACGCCCTGCGCGGCGAGGGCGGCCTCGACCGCCGCGTCGCGCGCGATGGCGGCAGGCTCGTAGTCGCGGTTGCTGAACACGGCCTCGGCCCCGAGAGCCTGTGCCAGCTGTGGAATGGCCTCGACGGCGCGCTCATGCAGTACGATCAGCTCACCGCCGTCGGCACGCAATGCCCGCCTGAGCTCGGCGACGCTGCGCCAGATGAACTCCACGCGCCGGTCGTGACGGCTTGGTAGCGCATCGAGGATGTCGCGATCGAACACGAAAACGCAATAGACCTGCCGGCTGTGTTTCAACGCGTGGTATAGCGCGGCGTGGTCGTAATTGCGCAGGTCGCGGCGAAACCAGCACAAGCTGCGCGAATAGCGGGGAGACGGCATGTGGGGCGGCTCAGCGGGGTGGTGGCATGGTGGTTGGCCAGGGCGCTCTGGCACGGACGTTTCCTGCCGAGACAGGCGCTTTGTGCGATAATTCAACCATGCAAAGCGTGAATCTGACCAACCATTTTCTGATCGCCATGCCCAATATGGCCGACCCGTATTTCCAGCGCTCGCTCACCTATATCTGCGAGCACAATGAAAACGGGGCGCTCGGTATCGTCGTCAACCGACCTATCGACCTGACCATGGAAGGCCTGTTCGAGCAGATCGGCATCGAGCTGAGCCGGGGCGACTTGGCCGAGATGCCCGTCTACTTCGGCGGCCCGGTGCAGATGGATCGCGGATTCGTGCTGCACAACCCGCTCGGCAGCTGGCAATCGACCATGGCGATGAATGAGAGCTTCGGCCTCACCACCTCCAAGGATATCCTGCAGGCCGTCGGCGAGGGCCGTGGCCCCGGGCGCATCATGGTGACGCTCGGCTATGCCGGCTGGGATGCCGGCCAGCTTGAGCAGGAGCTCGCGCAGAATGCCTGGCTCACCGTCGAGGCAAGCCAGGACATCATTTTCGAGATGCCGGCGGAAGAGCGCTACGACGCCGCCATGCACCGCCTCGGCGTCGATTTCGGCAACCTGTCGGATCAGGCCGGACATGCCTGAGGCCGCACTGCCCGACAGCGGCGGTGTGCTGGCCTTCGATTTCGGTGAAAAGCGCATCGGCGTTGCCACCGGCGACCTGTCCGTCCGCCTTGCCACGCCGTTGACGATGATCGCGACGGACAGCAACGACGAGCGTTTTGCCCGCATCGGCGCGTTGATTGCCGAGTGGCAGCCGGCGCTGCTGGTCGTGGGCCTGCCCACCCACATGGATGGCACCGAACATGAATTGACGCGGCTCTGCCGCAAATTTGCGAACCGGCTCCATGGCCGGTTTGCTTTACCCGTGCGGCTCGTCGACGAGCGCCTGTCCTCCGCCGTGGCGGATGGCATGCTGGCCGAAATCGGCCTCAGCGCCAAAAAGCGCAAGCCTGCGCTCGACCAGGTCGCCGCACTCCAGATACTGCAAGCGTTTTTTGACCACCCCGAGGCAAGCGTGGCCCACAATGCCGCGTCCAACTCATCCAGCACGACGGAATGACGATGGCCCTCTCTCACCCGCAATTAGACAGCAACGGCGAGCTCAAGCACCTTCTGACCATAGAAGGCCTGCCGGCAGCCATTCTCGAACAGATTCTCGACAAGGCCGAGAGCTTTGTCTCGGCGTCGGATCACGACGTAAAGAAGCTGCCCGTTCTCACCGGCAAATCGGTGTTCAACCTGTTCTTCGAGAACTCGACGCGCACCCGCACCACCTTCGAGATCGCCGCCAAGCGGCTGTCGGCCGATGTGATCAACCTCAATATCGGTGCATCGAGCACCTCCAAGGGCGAGACGCTGCTCGATACCATCCACAACCTCGAGGCCATGCACGCCGACATGTTCGTGGTGCGCCATGCCGAGAGCGGCGCGCCCTTCCTGATCGCCAAGCATTGCCGGCCCGGCGTCAGCGTGGTGAATGCGGGTGACGGTCGCCATGCGCATCCGACGCAGGCGCTGCTCGACATGTACACGATCCGCCACTACAAACGCGAATTCAGCAATCTGCGCGTGGCCATCGTCGGCGACATCCTGCACAGCCGCGTCGCGCGCTCGCAGATCCACGCGCTGACCACGCTGGGTGTGCCCGAGGTGCGCGTGATCGGTCCTAAGACGCTGCTGCCGACCGCCGTCGAGAGAATGGGCGTGCAGGTCTATCACGACATGAACGCCGGCCTCAAGGATGTCGATGTGGTGATCATGCTGCGCCTGCAGAATGAGCGCATGAATGGCGCGCTGCTGCCTTCCGCGCAGGAGTTCTTCAAGAATTACGGCCTGACCCAGGAAAAGCTCGCGCTCGCCAGGCCCGATGCCATCGTGATGCACCCGGGGCCGATGAACCGCGGCGTCGAGATCGACTCGGCGGTGGCGGATGGCGCGCAGTCGGTGATCCTGCCACAGGTGACCTTCGGTATCGCGGTACGCATGGCGGTGATGAGCATTCTGGCGGGGAACAAGTAAATGAATATCGAAATCAAGCATGGCCGCCTGATCGACCCGGCAAGCGGCCTCGACCAAGTTGCCGATCTCTACCTGAGCCAGGGTAAGGTTGCCGCCATCGGCGCCGCACCGGCGGGGTTCGTGGCTGACAAGACCATCGACGCCAGCGGCCTGGTCGTGGCGCCCGGCCTGGTGGACCTTGCCGCGCGGCTGCGCGAGCCGGGCTTCGAATACAAGGCCACGCTCGAATCCGAGATGCAGGCCGCGGTAGCCGGCGGCGTGACGAGCCTGGCCTGCCCGCCTGATACCGATCCGCCGCTCGACGAGCCGGGCCTGGTGGAAATGCTCAAGCATCGCGCGCGGCAGCTCAACCTCGCCAACGTCTACCCGATAGGCGCGCTGACCCAGCAGTTGAAGGGCCAGCGGCTGACCGAGATGGCCGAGCTGACCGAGGCCGGCTGCGTTGCCTTCTCGCAGGCCGACAACCCGTTCGAGAGCAATCTGTCGCTGATGCGCGCGCTGCAGTATGCCTCCACCTTCGGCTATGGCGTGTGGCTGCGCGCACGCGATTTCGGCCTGGCGGCCGGCGGCGTCGCGCATGACGGCGAGGTCGCCTCGCGGCTGGGGCTGGCACCCGTGCCGGTGGTGGCCGAAACCGTGGCAATTTCGACGGTGCTGCTGCTGGTGCGCGAGACCGGCGCTCGCGTGCACTTCTGCCGCGTCGCCAGTGCCGGCGGCCTGCAGATGATCCGCGAGGCCAAGCAGGCTGGCCTGCCGGTCAGCTGCGATGTGAGCATCCACCATGTGCACCTGTCCGACATCGACATCGGGTTTTTCGACCCGCACTTCCACCTGGTACCGCCGCTGCGCTCGACCGAAGACCGCGCGGCGATCCGCGCGGCCTTGCTCGATGGCACGATCGACGTGATCTGCTCCGACCATACCCCGGTCGATGAAGACGCCAAGCTGCTGCCGTTTGCCGAATCCGAGCCGGGTGCCACGGGCCTCGAGCTGCTGCTGACGCTGACGCTGAAATGGGCCGAGGAGGCGAAGCTGCCGCTGGCCCGGGCGCTGGCCAAGATCACCACCGAATCTGCCCGGGTGCTGGGCATTGCGGCCGGCAAGCTGGCCGTGGGCGAGACCGCGGATGTGTGCGTGTTCGATCCCGAGCGCGAGTGGAAGGTCGAGCCGAAACAGCTGGTCAGCCAGGGCAAGAATTCGCCGTTTGCCGGTTTGCCGGTGCGTGGTAAAGTGCGCTTCACTTTCGTCAACGGCCAGCTCGTTTACGCAATCGAATGACCCACCGGAGGCCGCCAGCCGGCTTCATGGATGGAGGAGGCGCGGCGTCGGGAGAACGCCGCGCAACACAATAACAGCCGCCAGAGCGGCCGATAACCACACCATATTTTGCTTCTACTACAAAGGGAAACACCATGTCCGACCTGAAAGCGCAATTCGAACAAGCCCAAAAAGACATCCTGACGCTCTCCGAAGCGCCCGACAACCAGACCAAGCTCAAGCTGTACTCGCTGTTCAAGCAGGCATCGAGCGGCGACGTGGCCGGCGACCGTCCCGGCATGATGGACTTCGTCAACCGCGCCAAGTACGACGCCTGGGCCGAGCACAAGGGCAAGTCGGCTGACCAAGCCATGCAGGACTACATCGGCCTGGTTAAGAAGCTGCTCGGCTAAGCGACACTTCTTCTGCGAAAACGGGGCTGCCACGCAGCCCCGTTTTGTTTTCTGGTCTATGCTGGCGAAGGAAGCCTGCAGACCTGGCATGGCGGGTACCGGTGGATGGCTGGCGCGAGTACGGGGCGCTTGCTGGCCAAGTGGCGAGCGCACAAATTATCAAGTTTTGTATCGCATCCACCGCTAGAGTCTTGGCTCAGATGCAACCGCATCACCGATTTGCCCCTGCCATACCGCGGACCTCGCGGTGGGTAGTTTGGGGTGGGGGCTTAGGCAGCCACCCCAATTTTCTTCCCGGCCCCACGCGATGCGTGATGGCCCAAAAAACAAAACGCCTTGCCGACTGGCAAGGCGTTTTGTTTCATGTAGCCGTCTGTTTCAGGCGGCGTCGCTCGGCGGCAGTTTCTGTTCCAGCTCTGCAATACGCGCTTCGAGCTGGCTCAGCTTCTCGCGTGTGCGTTTGAGCACTTCCTGCTGGATGTCGAACTCCTCGCGCGTGACCAGGTCGAGGCGCGTGAAAGCCGCGCCGAGCATGGCTTTCACGTTCTTCTCCATATCCTTGGCCGGGCTGCTGGCCAAGGTCTCGCTGATCTTGGCACTGATGTCTTCCATGATTTTCTGGCGCAGCATATCGGTACTCCCGCTTGTTCAATTCAGCTGCAAGTCTAGCAAAAAGGCGGCGCCGAGGCTCGTCCGGCAGACATGGCGACATCGTTTCATAGCAATTTCTGCATGAAAGCCAGGTCCAGCCAGCGCTCGAACTTGTAGCCAATCTCGCGGAAACGGCCTGCCTCGGCGAAGCCGAAGTGACGGTGCAATTGCAGGCTAGGCCGGTTGTCCGTGTCGATCACCGCGATGATGCTGTGGTATCCCCCTGCCCTGGCGGCGCCGACCAGCGCCTGCATCAGCAGCGCGCCGATTCCCTGGCCGCGGTGGCGTGCGTCGAGATGGAGCGAGCATTCCAGCGTGTAACGGTAAGCCGGACGAGGGCGAAAGCTGCCGAGCGAGGCCCAGCCGACGACGATGCCCTCAACGGTGGCGACGAACACCGGCAGACGCTGCTCGCGGACTGCCGCATACCAGGCCTGCTGGCCGGCCAGCGAGCGCGGCTGCTCCTCGAACGAAGCGGTGCTGGTCAGCACCACATCGTTGTAGATGTCGACGATGGCTGGCAGATCGGCCTCGATGGCCGGGCGGACGTCGATGCGATGGAGCGTGAGCAACATGCAGCTGGCGCTGACCGGGCACTGCTGCTGCCATTGGCGCGATGCGTGCAGTGGCTCGGGCAGCGCGCTGCGCTCGACCGGTGTGAAGCCGAAACGTGGAAACCAGTCTGCCGCGCTGCTCGTCAGCAGGCCCAGGCACAGCACGCCGCTGGTCTGGGCGCGGGCGATGCAGGCATTCACCAGCCGGCTGGCGACGCCCTGCCGCTGGCTGGCTGGCCGCACCGCCACCGAGCGCAGCAAGCCGAAGCGCCCATGGCGCTCGAAACCGGCTACGCCGACGACGACATCGCCCGTACGAGCCACGAGAAAATCGGCAAGGTGATCGGCTGCATCGTCATGGGGCAGCTGCGCCGCCTCCAGCAGATTGACGATGGCCGCCCAGTCGGCGGGGCGGGCGGCGGCGATGGTAAGGGGAGTGCTCATGGTTGGGGCTCCGAAGGCGAGGTCAGGGCTTGCAGGAGGGCTTGCAGGGCGGTGTTGACGTCAGCGCGCTGGGCCGCCGTCAACCGCGCCAGGACGGATTCGCCATGGCCGTTGAGCAATGCTTCGAGAGACTGTGCGCGGCTTAGACCGTCGGCCGTCAGCGTCAACTCCACCGCGCGTTTGTCGGTGGTCGACGGAGCCTTGCTGAGCAGGCCGTCGCCTACCATTTGTTCGACCACCCGGCTGACCCAGCTTTTCTCCAGGTTGAGCCTGCTGGCCAGGTTCTGCTGCGACAGCTGCCCGGCCCGTTTGAGCTCGGTCAGGATGTGGCAGCGCGTGGTGCTGAGCATGTCTGCATCGCAGGCCAGCGCTTGGCGCTGGGACTGCACATAGCGGCGGACGACCTCGCGCAACAGGGCGCCGGATTCGAGAGTAGTCATGATTTTGGTTGCTAATGACAACATAACCAGTGTTGATCAAGGCTATATGGTTGTCAACAACAACCATATGAATATCGCCCGGTCATTCCTGCACAAAACTGGTGCGTAGCGCAAAACTGGTGCGCACAGATGGTGCTGATCTCCACCGCGGTGCACGTATATGGCGCAGATCATATTGAATATCAAGGGCATTTCGACCTGGCACGGTGCGTGCTTATGGTTAGGCAGCAGCAAAACCTTGTGATGTTTTCGAATAACCGGGCAGGTCACCTAGCCCGCACTGGAGAATTAGGAGCAGATATGAAGCTAGTTACTGCGATCATCAAGCCGTTCAAGCTGGATGAAGTGCGCGAAGCGCTGTCCACCATCGGCGTTCAAGGCATCACCGTGACCGAAGTGAAGGGTTTTGGCCGCCAGAAGGGCCATACCGAGCTCTATCGCGGCGCCGAATACGTGGTTGATTTCCTGCCCAAGGTGAAGATCGAAGCGGCGGTCAAAGATGAGATCCTCGACCAGGTCATCGAGGCCATCGAGAAGTCGGCCAATACCGGCAAGATCGGCGACGGCAAGATTTTTGTGTTCGACCTTCAACAGGTCATCCGCATCCGCACCGGCGAGACCGGCGCCGACGCCCTGTAACATTCCAAGGAGAGGGACTCATGAAGAAGTTACTCGCGACACTGGCCCTGTTCGGGGCCATGCTCGCCGCCCCGAGTTGGGCGGATGATGTCAAGCCGGCCGATACCGCGCCGGCTGCCACGGCTGCGGCACCTGCCGCCGCGCCGGTGGCCGCCCCTGCCACAGAGGTCAAGCCGGCAGATACCGCCGCACCCGCTGCCGCCACTGCGGCACCTGCAGTCGCGGCGCCCGCCCCAGTGCCCAACAAGGGCGACAATGCCTGGCTGATCGTCGCAGCGGCACTGGTGATCCTGATGTCGATCCCTGGTCTGGCGCTGTTCTACGGCGGCCTGGTGCGCTCCAAGAACATGCTGTCGGTGCTGATGCAGGTGTTCTCGGTGTTCTCGCTGATCTCTCTGCTGTGGGTCGTGTACGGCTACAGCGTGGCGTTCACCGAGGGTAACGCGTACTTCGGCGGCTTCTCCAAGCTGTTGCTCAAGGGCATTACGCCGGATTCGGTGGCTGCGACCTTCACCAAGGGCGTGGTGGTTTCCGAGTTCATCTATGTCGTGTTCCAGGGCGCGTTTGCAGCCATCACCTGCGGCCTGATCGTCGGTGCCTTTGCCGAGCGCGTGAAGTTCTCCGCCGTGCTGCTGTTCTGCGTGCTGTGGTTCACCTTTGCCTACCTGCCGATGGCGCACATCGTCTGGTACTGGGCTGGCCCGGATGCCTACACCACGCAGGCTGCCGCTGATGCTGCGACCGCGACTGCCGGCCTGATGTTCCAAAAGGGTGCACTCGACTTCGCCGGTGGCACCGTGGTTCACATCAACGCCGCAATGGCCGGCCTGGTGGGTGCCTACATGGTGGGCAAGCGCGTTGGCTACGGCAAGGATGCGATGACCCCGCACAGCCTGACCATGACCATGATCGGTGCCTCGCTGCTGTGGTTCGGCTGGTTCGGCTTCAACGCCGGTTCCGCACTCGAAGCCAACGGCGTGGCTGCCCTCGCCTTCGTCAACACCTGGGTGGCCACTGCTGCCGCGGCTTGCGCATGGCTGTTCGCCGAATGGCTGCTGAAGGGCAAGCCCTCGCTGCTCGGTGCTGCATCGGGTGCCGTTGCCGGCCTGGTTGCGATCACCCCGGCTTGCGGTTTCGTTGGCGTCGGTGGTGCGATCGTCATCGGCCTGCTGGCTGGCGCGGTCTGCCTGTGGGGCGTGCATGGCCTGAAGAAGCTGCTCGGTGCCGATGATGCGCTCGACGTGTTCGGGGTGCATGGCGTGGGTGGTATCCTCGGCGCGCTGCTGACTGGTGTGTTCGCCTCGCCCGACCTCGGTGGTACCGGCGTGTGGGACTATGTTGCCAACGCCGTCACGCCGAACTACTCGATCGCGGCGCAAGTCAAGATCCAGGCCATGGGCGTGGGCCTGACCCTGCTCTGGTCCGGTATTGTGTCGGTTGTCGCTTACAAGCTCGTCGATATCGTGATCGGCCTGCGTGTCAGCGAAGAAAGCGAGCGCGAAGGTCTGGACGTGACTTCGCACGGCGAAAAGGCATACAACATGTAATCCGAACGGATCACGGTTGTTCAGGAAAAGGGCGCTGCGGCGCCCTTTTCCGTTCGCTGCCGGCCCATCGTGTGCGGGTAGGCACGCACGCCGGGCTGGCTGTGGGCGGGCAGGCCCGAAACGTCGGAATTGACGGTTTTGTCCCGGCCGGGCGCCATGCTATGCTGCACGCGATTTTCACCGGGCTCGCCCCGTCATCCAAGGTTTTCTGCCCCATGTCAGTCCAGCAATACGACGAATCTTCGGTCAAGGTGCTCAAGGGTCTGGAGCCGGTCAAGCACCGGCCCGGCATGTATACCCGCACCGAAAACCCGCTCCACATCATCCAGGAAGTCATCGACAACGCGGCCGACGAGGCGCTGGCAGGCTTCTGCAAGGCGATCAATGTGCGCGTGCACAGCGATGGCTCGATCTCGGTGGCGGACGATGGGCGCGGCATTCCGGTTGGCATCCATCCCGAGATGGGCGTGCCGACGGTCGAGGTGGTGTTCACGCAGCTGCACGCGGGCGGCAAGTTCAACAAGAAGGATGGCGGCGCCTACAGCTTCTCCGGCGGCCTGCACGGCGTCGGCGTCAGCGTGACCAACGCGCTGTCGACACGGCTCGAGGTGGTGGTCAAGCGCGACGGCGCCGAGAACCGCCTGGTGTTCGGCGACGGCTTCGTGGTCGAGCCGCTGGCGCAGATCAAGGAAATCGCCAAGAAGGCGACCGGTACCTTCGTGCGTGCCTGGCCCGACGCCAAGTATTTCGATTCGCCCAACATCCCGATGGGCGAACTCGAACATATCCTGCGCTCGAAAGCGGTGCTGCTGCCCGGCATCACGGTCAGCCTGACCATCGAGAAGCGCGATGGCAGCGAAGATGCCAAGAGCTGGTGCTACCCTGACGGCCTCGCCGGCTACCTGTCGGAGATGCTGGCCGAGCAGGAACTGGCGGTGCCGCTGTTCAAGGGCGAGAAATACGCCGGCAGCGATTCCGAAACCTTCGCGCCGGGTGAAGGCGCGTCCTGGGTGATCACCTGGACCGAAGAAGGCGGCATCTCGCGTGAATCCTACGTCAACCTGATCCCGACGCCGTCCGGCGGCACGCACGAGACAGGCCTGCGCGACGGCGTGTTCAACGCGATTAAGAGCTTCGTCGACATGCACAGCCTGCTGCCCAAGGGCGTCAAGCTGCTGCCGGAAGACGTGTTCGCACGGGCGTCCTTCGTGCTGTCGGCCAAGGTGCTCGACCCGCAGTTCCAGGGCCAGACCAAGGAGCGCCTGTCGAGCCGCGACGCGGTGCGTCTGGTATCGAGCATGCTCAAGGACCCGTTCGAGCTGTGGTTGAACGAGCACATCGAATACGGCAAGAAGCTCGCCGAGCTGGCCATCCGCCAGGCGCAGAGCCGCATGCGCGCAGCGCAGAAGGTGGTGAAGAAGAAGTCGTCGGGCGTCGCCGTGTTGCCGGGCAAGCTGACCGACTGCACTTCCGACGATACCTCGCGCACCGAGCTGTTCCTGGTCGAGGGCGACTCGGCCGGCGGTTCGGCCAAGCAGGGACGCGACAAGGATTTCCAGGCCATCCTGCCCTTGCGCGGCAAGGTGCTGAACAGCTGGGAAGTCGACAAGAACGAGCTGTTCGGCAACAACGAGATTCACGATATTGCCGTCGCCCTGGGGGTGGACCCGCATACCGTGGACGAGGTCGCCGACATCTCGGGCCTGCGCTACGGCAAGCTGCTGATCATGTCGGATGCCGACGTCGATGGCTCGCACATCCAGGTGCTGCTGTTGACCTTGTTCTACCGCCACTTCCCGCAGCTGATCAAGAATGGCCACATCTATATCGCACAGCCGCCGCTGTACCGCGTCGACGTGCCCGGCCAGGGCAAGAACAAGCCGCCGCGCAAGTATTACGCGCTCGATAACGGCGAGCTCGAGGCGATCGAGGACAAGCTGAGGCTGGAAAAGGTGCGCGAGGGCAGCTGGCAGATCTCGCGCTTCAAGGGCCTGGGCGAGATGAATGCGGAACAGCTGTTCGAGACCACGATGAGCCCGGACACGCGCCGCACGCTCAAGGTCAGCATCGAGGACGTGGCCGCCGACACGCGCCGCATCATGAACATGCTGATGGGCAAGGGCGAAGCATCGAGCCGCCGCGCGTGGCTGGAGCGCCACGGCAATGCGGCTGAGGGCGATATCTGATCTTGCCGGGCCGGCCGCACGAGTGCTGCGGCCAGCTGTGGCGCCATGCCTGGTCCGGCGTGACTTCAGCGACCCTTGTCCGGCCCGACTGGCAATTGGCCGAGCTCACCGAGCCGTTGCCTGAGCTGCTGCTTGATCGCCTGCTTGTTCTGCTGGACCTTCAGCAAGGCTTCGGTGTATTGCCCGCGCTCCTTGGCATCGGCGGCGCCGTTGCGCAAGGTCTCCAGTTCGTACACCTTGTCACGTTCGGCCTCCAGCGACGTCAGCAGGTCGCTGGCAAGCGGATCCTTGGCATCGTTGGTGTATTTGTTCAGCAGCTCCATTTCCGACTCTTCCTGCAGCTTGCCGCCAAACGGCTGGAAACCGTGTTGCTGCCGGTGCCCCTGAAAGTAGTAGAAGCCGGCGATCAGCGAGGTGCTGAGGATCAGCCCCGCCAGCTTGAGGATGAGCTTGGTGCGGCCGATATCGACCGAGCCCAGCCCGCTGCCCAGGTTGCCGCTCTCCGCCAGCTTGCCCAGCCCGGTCGGGGCTGGCGTGCCGGGGTTGATGCCGCGTTCGAGCGTGCTGGCCTGGCCCGCCGCCAGGCTCGCATCATAGACCCGGCGCCGGACCGGGTTGGATAGCAGCTCGTAGGCCTTGTCGAGTGCTGCCAGCTTCTGGTCCCGGTCAGGCCCGGGCAAGGTCTCACCGTAGCTGTGCTGGACTGCCTGGTAGGCAGCCTCGATCTCGGCTGATGTGGCGTGCTGTTCGATGCCGAGCATCGCATAGAGGGTCTTGTTGCTGCTCACCAGGGCTCTCGCGTGGATGGATGGGCGGCCTTAACGGCCCGGTTTGCGCTTGATATACAGGGTTTTCGTCACCCTTGCCACCAGCTCGCCTGCATCGTTGACGATGTTGATCGGCAGCTCGGGCAGGTATTTCTCGCCGCCCGCCGTTTGCTCGCGGATCTCGCTCAGGATATTGTCGTTCAACTCGAAGTGGGCGCGCACCGTGCCGCGACCGGGGGAGATGAATTCGATGCTGGCCGACTTGTCCCACACGAAATAGTCGCGGCCCAAGAGCTGCATCAGCATCAGCATGTAGAACGGATCGGTCATCGCGAACAGCGAGCCGCCGAAATGCGTGCCCACGTAGTTGCGGTTGTACCAGCGCTGTTTCAGCGCCACCACCACTTCCCGATAGTCCGCACTGATCTTTTCGACCTTCACGCCAGCCCCGAGAAACGGGCCCCAGAGGTTGATCAGGGTTTTCATGAGACGAGGGGACATCAGCATCACCTTATTTAAACAAGCGTTTGATTGGCGATGGTCGCGGATGTGCCGCCGAATGTCAACTCCCAGCCCTTGGGCCGGGCGGGTCTAGCGGGAGGCCATATGCCGCCACCACCGGCAGTCCTGGCCATGCCAGGTGTTCGTGCTCAATGGTGGCCGGTTATATTGTGGTAGTAGGCCTTCAGCTGGGCCATGTCGCTTTCGATGTCGCCACTGGTCGTGAATGGCGCGCCGAAACCCGCGCGTTTGGTGCGGTAATCGATATAGCCCGGCAGGATGGGGACGCCAGCGCCATGCGCGATCCAGTAGAAGCCGGTACGCCATTGCGACCCCTTGCGGCGCGTGCCTTCCGGCGCGATGGCGATGGCGAGCTCGGGATGGCTGCGGAAGGCCTCGATCGTGGCATCGACCAGCCCGCCCGACGTGCGGCGGTCGACGGGGAGCCCGCCGAGCCAGCGCATCACCGGGCCGAACGGAAACGCGAACAGCGTGTGCTTGCCCATCCAGTAGATGCGCAGGCGATAGCGCAACACCAGCGCCAGGCCGATGACGAAATCCCAGTTGCTGGTGTGGGGCGCCACGATGACGACGTAGCGGCGTGCCGTGGGCAGCTCGCCCTCGAGGCGCCAGCCGGATAGCCTGAGAAAGCCGCCGGCCAGCCCGTGCAGCACGCTGCGCAGGACAGGGGTGTCAAGAAAAGTGGTTTGCATGTCTTTGGTGGAAACAGGGGCCGGTACATTGCCGGCCCCTTGTATTATTGCGGGTTGTACGGTGCTTACTTCTTGCCGGCACGCAGCTCGATGAAACGCTGCTTGTCCTGCTCGGCCTTCATGCGGATGTTGACCTTCTCGTTTTCCTTGGCTTTGACCAGCTCGTCGATACGCTTGAGCTCGTCCTGATCGCGCGCGATGTCGTTCTGTAGATCGGGCGGGATCGGTTTCTTGGCCTTTTCATACATGCCAAGGCGCTTGTAGCGATCGTTCAGGCGCTGCTCCGCCACCTTGCGGCGCAGCTGGTGCGACTTGATCTCCGCATCGACACCTTCGAGCGAGCGGTCGCGCAGCAGATCGACTTCTTCGGGCTTGGTGTAGGTCTTGAGCAAGGCGTTGTCGCGGCGGCGCTGTTCGAGCATGCGCTGCTCCTCGGGCGCCCCCTGGGCGCGCGCGGCCTGCTCGGCTTTTTCCGCCTGCGGATCTTTGGTGACGATGCCGCGGCGATTCATTTCCGTCGCCTCCGACTTGGCGTCCTGCGGCATCGGCGGCTTGTCGCTATATTGTGTGCGGCCGTGTTCGTCGACCCACTTGTAGGTGGTGGCGCCGGCCGTCGCGGCGAACAGCGCTGACGCCACGGCAAGCAGCATGGTGGCCTTGTTCATCACTGCACTCCGTATTGCTCGCGATAGCGTGCCACCGCTTCTTCATACTGCTTGAGCTCGGCGTGGCCCGACAGGTAGACCAGCAGGTCGCCGAGCGAGGCGATGCTGATGACCGGGATGCCGTATTCGAGCTCGACTTCCTGTACCGCGGACAACTCGCCCTTGCCGCGTTCCATGCGGTCCAGCGCGATCACCACGCCGGCTGGCCTGGCGCCGGCGGCGTAGATCATGTCCATCGATTCGCGTACCGAGGTGCCGGCCGAGATCACGTCGTCGATGATCAATACCTTGCCCTTGAGCGGCGCACCGACCAGCGTGCCGCCTTCGCCGTGGTCCTTGGCTTCCTTGCGGTTGTAGGCATAGGGGATGTTGCGGCCCTTGTCGGCGAGCGCGATCGCCGTGCCCGACGCGAGTGGGATGCCCTTGTAGGCGGGTCCGAACAGCACATCGAACTCGATGCCGGATGCGATGATCGCCTCGGCGTAGAAACGCGTCAGCCGGGCCAGGCTCAAGCCGTCGTGGAACAGCCCGGCATTGAAGAAATAGGGGGAAAGTCGACCGGCCTTGGTCTTGTACTCGCCGAACAGCAATACCTTCTGTTCGATGGCAAATTCGATGAACTGGGTACGGAATTCGTCCATGGTTGTATATCGAAAATTAGACAATGCTAAAGCATAGCACAGGCCATGTGCGGCGCTACATTTGGGTTACACTGCGGCGATTCAATCCACTGGGGCCGATCCATGCGCATCATTTCCGCCAATCTCAACGGTATCCGTTCCGCCGCTAACAAGGGCTTTTTCGACTGGCTGCCGCAACAGCATGCCGATGTCGTCTGCCTGCAGGAATTGAAGGCCCAGGATGCCGACCTGAGCGATGCGATGCGCCGTCCCGATGCCCTGTATGGCTACTTTCATTGCGCCGAGAAAAAGGGCTACAGCGGCGTCGGCATCTACAGCCGGCGCGAGCCGGATCAGGTGATCGAGGGGCTCGGCATCGCCGACATCGATGCCGAGGGCCGCTACCTGCGTGTCGATTTCGGAAAGCTCAGCGTGGTCTCGCTCTACCTGCCGTCCGGGTCGAGCTCGGAAGAGCGCCAGCAGATCAAGTTCAGCTTCATGGAACGCTTCTACCCCCATCTCGCCGAGCTGGCCCAAAGCGGCCGCGAGATCGTACTGTGCGGCGACTGGAACATCGCCCATCGCGAGATCGACCTGAAGAACTGGAAGGGCAACCTGAAGAATTCCGGCTTTCTGCCCGAAGAGCGCGCCTGGATCGGCAAGGTGTTCGACGAGCTGGGCTGGGTCGATGCCTGGCGCAGGCTCTACCCCGAGGCGCCCGGCTACACCTGGTGGTCGAATCGCGGCCAGGCCTATGCCAAGGATGTGGGCTGGCGCATCGACTACCACATCACGACGCCGGGGATCGGCGCTGCGGCCCAATCTGCATCGATCTACAAGGAACAGAAGTTCTCGGATCACGCGCCGTTGATCGTGGATTACGACTGGACGGCATGAGCACCCGCCACGGGCAGCACAAACGGGGGGGGGGATGCCCCCGTTTCCGTTTCAGGCGGTGACCGAGCTGCGGATCAGGTGGTCAAACGCCCCAAGCGCAGCCTTCGAGCCTTCGCCCATGGCGATGATGATCTGCTTGTAAGGCACCGTGGTGGCGTCACCGGCCGCGAAGACGCCGGGCAGCGAGGTCTGGCCGCGCGCATCGACTTCGATCTCGCCACGTGGCGACAGCTCGATCGTGCCCTTGAGCCAGTCGGTATTGGGCAGCAGGCCGATCTGCACGAACACGCCTTCGAGCTCGACACGGTGGCGCTCGCCGCGCTGGCGGTCCTGGTAGACCAGGCCGTTGACCTTGCCGTCGGCGCCGCTCACCTCGGTCGTTTGCGCCTCGGTGATCACGGTCACATTGGGCAGGCTGGCGAGCTTCTTTTGCAGCACCGCATCGGCGCGCAGCTTGCTATCGAATTCGAGCAGCGTGACATGGCTGACGATGCCGGCCAGGTCGATCGCCGCCTCGACGCCCGAGTTGCCGCCGCCGACGACGGCAACTCGCTTGCCCTTGAACAGCGGGCCGTCGCAGTGCGGGCAATAGGCCACGCCGCGGCCGCGGTATTCCTTCTCGCCGGGCACGTTCATCTCACGCCAGCGCGCGCCGGTGGCGATGATCACGCTCTTGCTCATGAGCGTGGCGCCACTGGCCAGCTTCACGCCGGTCAGGCCGTTGCCGTTGGCGGCGACCAGCCCGTCGGCGCGTTGCAGGTTGATCACGTCGACATCGTATTCCTTGACGTGCTGTTCCAGCGCCATCGACAGCTTGGGGCCCTCGGTTTCCTTCACAGAGATGAAGTTCTCGATGGCCAGCGTGTCCATCACCTGGCCACCGAAACGCTCGGCCACGATGCCGGTACGGATGCCCTTGCGTGCGGCGTAGATCGCCGCTGCCGCACCGGCGGGGCCGCCACCGACGATCAGCACGTCGAACGGGGCCTTGTCGGCCAACTGGGCGGCCTCACGCTCGGCGGCGCCGGTGTCGAGCTTGGCGAGAATTTCCTCGAGCGTCATGCGGCCCTGGCCGAACGGCTCGCCGTTCAGGTAGACCGAGGGCACGGCCATGATCTGGCGGGTGTTGACCTCGTCCTGGAACACCGCGCCATCGACCATGGTGTGACGGATGTTGGGGTTCAGCACGGCCATCAGGTTCAGCGCCTGCACGACATCCGGGCAGTTGTGGCAGGACAGCGAGATGAAGGTTTCGAATTCGAACGGGCCTGACAGGCCGCAAATCTGCTCGATCACCGCCGGCTCGACCTTGGCCGGGTGGCCGCCGACCTGCAGCAGCGCGAGCACCAGCGAGGTGAATTCATGCCCCATCGGCACGCCGGCGAAATGCACGCGCGCGGCCTCGCCTGGCAAGCCCACGGAGAACGACGGCCGGCGGGTATCCTGGCCATCTTCGCGGATGCTGACGTGTGGCGACAGCGTGGCGATGTCGTCGAGCAGGCTGCGGATTTCCTGTGCCTTGGCACTGCCGTCGAGCGAGGCGACGAGTTCGATCGGGCGTTGCAGTTTTTCGAGATAGGCCTTGAGTTGGGTCTTGATCGCGGTATCGAGCATGGCGGGTTCCTTGCAATGAATCTCAATGGAAAGGCGTCTGTGGCATCGCGTGGAGACGCCTTTGCGCTGACATCCCGGGAGCCCGCCTGGGCTCCCGTGGCGGGGTTTAAATCTTGCCGACCAGGTCGAGCGACGGCGCCAGCGTTTCGGCACCCGGCGTCCACTTGGCGGGGCAGACTTCGCCCGGGTGCGAGGCGACGTACTGCGCTGCCTGTACCTTGCGCAGCAGTTCCTTGGCGTCGCGGCCGATGCCCAGGTCGTGGATTTCGGCAACCTTGATCTGGCCTTCCGGATTGATCACGAAGGTGCCGCGCAGCGCCAGGCCTTCTTCCTCGATCATCACGTCGAAATTGCGGGTGATGGTGCCGGTCGGGTCGCCGATCATCGGGTAGTTGATCTTCTTGATCGTGTCCGAAGTGTCGTGCCACGCCTTGTGGGTGAAGTGGGTGTCGGTCGAGACCGAGTAGATTTCCACGCCCAGCTTCTTGAACTGCTCGTATTCATCGGCCAGGTCGCCGAGTTCGGTCGGGCAGACGAAGGTGAAGTCGGCCGGGTAGAAGAACACGACGGACCACTTGCCCTTCAGGTTTTCGTCGGTGACCGGGACGAACTTGCCTTCGTGGTAAGCGGTGGCCTTGAATGGTTTGATCGTGGAATTGATGAGGGAAGACATCTGCTTGCTCCTTGGTTGAACGAAGGGTGTGAGCGAATCTTAGGAGCAGGCGGGTTATTCGTAAAATTAAATGATCAAATAAAATTGATAGAAATTAACTATTAACAAGTTGTATAAAGAGGCGGCTGGACTGCGCCGCCTCGGGTGAGGCTTATTCCTTCAGTCTTCGTCGCGCCAGGGCGCAACCTTGAACAGCAGCGCCATGCCGGGCAGCGCCAGCACCGTGCACAGCAGGAAGAAGCCGAGCCAGCCCAGCTGCTCGACCAGCAGGCCGGTCGAGGCGTTGACTACGGTGCGCGGCAGCGAGGCGAGGCTGGTGAACAGCGCAAACTGGGTGGCGGTGTAGAGCGGGTTGGTGGTCTTGGCGATGAAGCCGGTGAAGGCAGCGGTGCCGAGGCCTACGCCGAGCGCTTCGAAGCTGATCACCACCGCGAGCATGCCGCGCTCGGTGGCGCCGATCGCGGCGAAATGGCCTTGCGACGATAGCCAGGCGAAGCCGAGAATGGACACCACCTGCACCACGCCGAACAGCCACAGCGCCCGGTTGATGCCGAGCTTGACCATCCAGATGCCGCCGAGCAGCGCGCCGATCACGCTCGGCCACAGCCCGGCGTGCTTGGCGACAAGGCCGATGTCGGTCTTGCTGAAGCCCATGTCGAGATAGAATGGCGTGGCAAGCGCCGTGGCCATGCTGTCGCCGAGCTTGTACAGCACCAGGAAGGCCAGGATCAGCGCGGCGTGGCGCCAGCCGTGGCGCGTCATGAACTCGTGGAAGGGCTCGACCACGGCCTCGCGCAGCGTCTTGGGCGGCGCGCCGATCAGCCTGGGCTCGCTCACCAGCAGCGTCATCAGGATGCCGGGCAGCATGAACAGGGAGGTGACTGCGAACACGCTGCTCCATGGCAGGTGGTCGGCGAGGATCAGTGACAGCGAGCCCGGTACCAGGCCGGCGATGCGGTAGGCATTGATGTAGACCGAGTTGCCGAGGCCCAGCTCGGCATCGGGCAGGATCTCGCGGCGGTAGGCGTCGAGCACGATGTCCTGCGAGGCCGAGAAGAAGGCGACGGCGACGCACAGGTAGGCGATATGCCACAGATCGAGCTGCGGCTGATACAGGCCGAACAGCGGGATCGAGCCCGCCAGCAGCAGTTGCGACAGCAGCATCCAGCCGCGCCGGCGGCCGAGCCAGGGCAGCGTGAAGCGATCCATCAGCGGCGACCACAGGAACTTCCAGGTGTAGGGCAGCTGGATTAGCGCGAACAGCCCGATGGCCTTGAGGTCGACATGTTCGCTACGGAGCCACGCCGGCACCAGCTGCAGCAACAGGTAAAGCGGCAGGCCGGAGCTGAAGCCGGTGAACACGCAGGTCAGCATGCGGCGGTTGAGCAGGGCCTGGCGCAGGCTCTCGGGCTGGGGCTGGGGCTGGGTCATCGTGGCGGGCGAAAAAGCGACGCGCTACCTTACCCGAAATCCGCCCGTCATGCAGCCGAGTGACTATAATCAAAGGCACTAGTCGAACGAATGAAGGGGGCACGGTGGATATTAGAACGGAACGTAGCGAGGACAAGGTCAGGTTCGTCCTCTCGGGTAGCTTCACCTTCGATGCCTACCGTGAGTTCAAGAGCCAGTACACGCCCATCCTCGACGAGGGCGGGTTCAAGGAAATGGAAATTGACCTGGGTGGCGTCGAATACCTCGACAGCTCGGCTCTGGGCATGTTGCTGCTGCTGCGCGAGCGGCTCGGCGGCAAGCCTATCGTGTTGTCGCACACCAAGGGTACGGTGCGCCAGGTGCTCGAGATAGCCAACTTCCACCAGTTGTTCATGATGAGTTGAACGACGTGGGCAGAACGAAGACAGCCGCCGCAGGGCGGCTGTTTGTTTTTCAGGATCGGCTTGGCGGGCCGTCGGCGAGTGTGTCGCGCAATGCGGCCAGCCGCTCGGCCGGCAATTGGCCGCGGGCGGTGGCCAGTTCGAGCGCGACCCACCCCAGCGCCCGGTAGGTCGGCAACACCGCCGGCAGGCGCGCCGCGATGGCGGCCTGATGGTGCGCCACGACGCCGGCGTCGCCGCGAGCCACCGGACCGGTGAGGGCCTGCACCGTGCCGAGCCGCGAGACGTTGTCGAGCGTGCCGCGCAGCAGCGGTTGCAATGCCTCGATGGCTTGCGGGCGCGCGAGCCCGGCCTGCTCGAAACAGCGCAGGCTGGTTTCGAGCAGCGCGACCAGGTCGTTGCAGGCCAGCACGGCGGCGGCGTGGTACAGCGCCTTGTCCGCGCTCGCGACGGTAAAGGCGTGCCCGCCGATGGCCTCGACCCACGGGCGCAGCCGATCGACTGCCGCCTGATCGCCTTCGAGCGCGCAGTAGGTGCCGGTAAACCCGGCATGGCTCAGCCCGGGCGCGGCAAAACTCTGCAGCGGATGCAGGCTGGCTGTCTGCACGCCTTGCTGCGCCAGCGCGACAAGCGCCGTGGCCGGCTTGGCGCCGGACAGGTGGAAGGCGAGCTGACCCGCGTCGAGCGCACCCAGATCGGCCAGCCGGGCGGCAACGGCTTCGATCTCGTCGTCTGGCGCGGCGATCAGCCAGGCTTGCGCACGCGGTAGTCGGGACAGTTCGCTGACCGCCAGGCCATGGCCGATCCAATCGACCGCTGCCTGCGCGCTGTCGAGGCTGCGGTTGCATACGGCGAGGATGTCACAGCAGCCGGCATCGTGCAGCCGCCTGGCGATCACCCGGCCTGCGCGGCCGGCGCCGATGACGTTGAGCGTGGTCATCTGCGGCTGGCGTAACGTGCCGCGAGTTGTTCGGATTCGATGATGTTGGTGCCGTGGCCCACGTCACGCGTCGCCTGCAGCAGGTTCCACGCCACGACCTCGGCGGCGATCGGCTGGTAGCGGCGCAGCCAGCCCAACAGCAGCGGCGACACGAGCCGTCCGGCGGCCAGGCTCAGGCGTTCGGCCAGGCGGAACTCTTGGCGTTCGCCCGTCAGCAGCGACGGGCGCACCAACAGCAGCTGATCGAAGGCTAGCGCCTTGAGCGCGTTTTCGAGCTGGCCCTTGGTCTTCAGATAGAAAGTGGGTGAGTCGGCATTGGCGCCGAGCGACGAGATGGCGGCGAAGCTCGGCACGCCGTTCATCTTAGCCAGCATGGCGAGCGTCAATGGGTAGAAGTAGTCCACCGTCTTGAAGCGCGCCTCGCTGCCGGCCTTGCGTATCGTGGTGCCGAGGCAGCAGTAGACGATGTCGGCGCGGATCAGCTCGCGCCGCTGTTCCAGCTCGGCGAAATCGAGCTCGACCTGCTCGAGCTTGGCATGGTCGATGGGCAGGCGCCGCCGCACCAGCGCGGTGACGCGCGCCACATGCGGGGCATCGAGCAGCAGGCGCAGCAGCGCACTGCCGGTCAGGCCGCTGGCGCCGACGATCAGGGCATGGCAGCCGTCAGGGAGCGAATCGGTCACGCGCGGCGAATACGGTAGATGGCGAGGCTGCCGAATACATTGGGCAGGATGTCGACCTCCTGCCCCTCGTGCAGCACCGCACGGTCAAGCAGGTGGATGCCGCGCGCCTCGCAGAAGAACTCGAAGTCGCGGATCGTGCACAGGTGGATGTTCGGCGTGTTGTACCACTGGTAAGGGATGGTTTCCGATACCGGCATGTGGCCGCCGAAGATCTGCAGGCGGTTGCGCCAGTAGCCGAAATTGGGGAAGGTGACGATCGCTTCGCGGCCGACGCGCAGCATTTCGTCGACCACACGCTCGACATGGCGCATCGACTGCAGCGTGAGCGACAGCACGACGAAATCGAAGGAATCCGACTCGAACGCCGAGAGGCCGGAGTCGAGGTCGCTCTGGATCACGTCGATGCCCTTCTCGACACAGGCCACCACGTTCTCGACGTCGATCTCGACGCCATAGCCGTGCACCTGCTTGTTATCATGCAGCCAAGCAAGCAGCGAGCCATCGCCGCAGCCCAGGTCGAGCACACGTTTTTCGGCCTGAATCCAGTCGGCGATGCGCAGCAGGTCGGGGCGCAACATGGGGGCGTGCCTTCTCATGCGAACTCCTGCGCCACGCGGGCCATGTAGGCATACATCAGCTTGTGGTAGGCCGGGTCCTCCATGAGGAAGGCATCGTGGCCGTGCGTCGATTCGATCTCGGCGTAGCTCACATGCTTCTTCGCATCGAGCAGTGCCTTGACGATCTCCTTCGAGCGCGCCGGCGAGAAGCGCCAGTCGCTGTCGAAGGCGGCGACAAGGAACTTGGCCTTGGCCACCGACAGCGCGCGCGACAGGTCATGCCCAAAATGGCGGGCGGGGTCGAAATAGTCGAGCGCCTTGGTCATGATCAGGTAGGTGTTGGCGTCGAAATGGCCGGAGAAGCGGTCGCCCTGGTAACGCAGGTAGGACTCGATCTCGAATTCGACGTCGAAGCCGTATTTGTACTCGCCCGAGCGTAGCATGCGGCCGAATTTCTCGCCCATGCCGTCGTCCGACAGATAGGTGATGTGGCCAAGCATGCGTGCAAGCCGCAGGCCGCGCTTGGGCACGATACCGTGCTCGTAGTAGTCGCCGCCGTGGAAATCGGGATCGGTCAGGATGGCCTGGCGCGCCACATCGTTGAAGGCGATGTTCTGTGCCGTGAGCTTGGGCGCCGAGGCGATCACCAGCGCGTGGCGGATGCGCTCCGGAAAGCTGATGGTCCAGCGCAGCGCCTGCATGCCGCCGAGCGAGCCGCCGACGACGGCGGCCCATTGCTCGATGCCGAGCTTGTCGGCGAGCCTGGCCTGGGTGTTGACCCAATCGGCGACCAGCACGAGTGGGAACTTTGAGCCCCAGGGTTTGCCTGTAGCTGGATCGAGGGTCGATGGGCCGGTCGAGCCGTGGCAGCCGCCGAGATTGTTGACGCCGACGACGAAGAACTTGTCGGTGTCGATCGGCTTGCCTGGGCCGATCATGTTGTCCCACCAGCCCGGCGCCTTGTCGTTGACGGTGTAGCGGCCGGCCACATGGTGGTTGCCCGACAGCGCGTGGCAGATCAGTACCGCATTGCTCCGGTCGGCGTTGAGGCGGCCGTAGGTCTCGTAGACGAGATCGTAGGACGCCAGCGTCGCGCCGCTCATCAAGGTGAGCGGCTGGTCGAAATGGGCGATTTGGGCGGAAACGAGTCCGACGGACTGGGGTTCTGGCATGAGCGACGTGTGAAGCCGGGTGTAAACCTCAATCGGCGGATTATATAGCGATTCCTGGCGCGCCGTGTGGGTGAGCGGGCGGAGCGCTAGCCGGGCAGCGGATTTTGGGCGGGATGCAGAACTGGCACGGGTTACATTACGCACTTGTCATAATCTGGCGGGGCGAAAAAAAACGGGATACCATCGTGCTTCAAATAAATAAAACAATCGCTTGCTCAACATCAGGCAGGCGGCCCGTATTGGTGCGGCCCGACCACAACGCCATACGCACCAGGTCAGAATTGGGGATGCAGAAGGAGGTGCTGTGAAGACAGCGCTGAGTCACGCTTTAGTTACGCTCGACGACTTGCCGGTATTGCTGCAGTGGTGGCAGGACGCCGCCGGCATGTCGCTGCTGTCGCCGTCGCTGCGCGAGCACCATGCCCGCGACCTTGCGCTGCAGTTGCAGGACCCATCGATTCACATCTACAAGTTCACCTGTGACGGTGCCGATGTAGGCATGGTGCGCGCCGAGCTGTCGGTGCGCGAATGGGAGCTGCAATGGTACATCGACCCGGCCAGACGTGGGCAGGGCTTGTCCGAAGCGATGGCATGGACGATCGTGGAGCGGCTCAAGGGCTGTTTTGCTGCCCGCATCAAACCCGACAACGCGCGCTCGCTCAAGGTGGCCCGCGCGCTCGGTTTCTTTCGTACCGGCTGTGACGGTGAATTCGAGGTGTGGCGTCTGTACCGCCATTTTGCCTACCACCAGGCGCCGCCGGGCCAGTTCCCGACGCTACGCTGGGGCCGGCTCAGCGCCCACTGGCATGGGCTGCCGGCAACAACAGTAGTCGCCTTGCCCGAGATGGCGGCAGCGGGGGCCTGGAGTGCCAAGGTGCTGCGCCCCCGCGCCAAGGCCATGGCGTGAAGCGGATCGGCTTGATGGGCGCCGCTTGCGTGGCCGGCACGCTGCATGCGGCGGATGACCCCTATCTGTGGCTCGAACAGGTAACGGCGGCACCGGCTCTCAAGTGGGTGGAGGCCAACAATGCCGCCACGCTCGGCGAGCTGACACAGCGGCCGGGCTACCAGCCGCTGTACGACAGGCTGCTGGCGATCTTCAACTCCAACGCACGCATTCCCTACGTGCAGAAGATCGGCGGGCATTTCTACAATCTGTGGCGCGACGCGGCCCATCCGCGCGGCATCTGGCGCCGAACCAGCCTGGACGAATACCGCAAGCCGGAGCCCGCATGGGAGACCATGCTCGATCTCGACGCGCTGGCCCATGCCGAGCAGGAAAACTGGGTGTGGCATGGCGTGAAATGCCTGCCGCCGGTGGGGGAGCGCTGCTTGATCGCGTTGTCGCGCGGCGGGGCCGATGCCCAGGTGACGCGCGAATTCGACACGGTTGCCAAGGCGTTTGTCGAGGGCGGCTTCTACCTGCCCGAGGCCAAGGGCGAGGCGAGCTGGATCGACCGCGACCACGTCTTCGTGGCGACCGACTTCGGCCCCGGCAGCCTGACCCGCAGCGGCTATCCGCGCAGCGTGCGGCTATGGCCGCGGAGCACCACGCTGGACGAGGCCAAGACGGTATACGACGGCCAGCCGGAAGACATGGCCGTGCAGGCGGCCAAGGATTTCACGCCGGGCTTCGAGCGTGAATTCGTCATCCGCGCGATGAGCTTCTACAGCGACGAGAGCTATCTGCGCGATGGCCAGGGCCGGCTGCACAAGATAGACAAACCCGACGATGCCAAGGTCTACGCTGTGCGTGACCAGATCCTGCTCGAGCTGCGCTCGGACTGGCAGGCCGGTGGCAAGGCCTACCCGCAGGGTGCGCTGATCGCCATGGATTTCGCGCGCTACCTGCAAGGTGAGCGCGATTTCGAGCTGCTGTACACGCCGGGGCCGCGCAAGTCGCTCGATGGTTTTGCCGTCACCCGTTCCCACGTGCTGATCAACGAGCTCGACAATGTGCGCAACCGCGTCTACGAGCTGACGCGCCAGGACGGACGATGGCAGCGCCGGGCGGTCGACCTGCCGGCATTCGGCACCATCGGCATCAGTGCGGTCGACCCGGTCGAGTCCGACGACTATTTCGTCACGCTGACCGATTTCACCACGCCGACCTCGCTCTACCTGGGCCATGCCGGGCGCGACGAGCGCGAGCTGCTGAAGCAGCTGCCGCCCTTCTTCGATGCCTCGGCGATCCGCGTCGAGCAGCATGAGGCGACGTCGCGCGACGGCACGCGGGTGCCCTACTTCGTCGTGATGCACAAGGATACCCGGCTCGATGGCCGCAACCCGACGCTGCTCTACGGCTATGGTGGCTTCGAGATCTCGATGCAGCCGAGCTACAGCGGCGCAATCGGCAATGGCTGGCTGGCGCAGGGCGGCGTCTATGTGCTGGCGAATATCCGCGGTGGCGGCGAGTTTGGCCCCGCTTGGCATCAGGCGGCGCTGAAAGCGGCGCGCCAGCACGCGTTCGACGATTTTATCGCGGTCGGCGAGGACCTCATCGCGAGCAAGCTGACGAGCCCCGCCCACCTCGGCATCATGGGCGGCAGCAATGGCGGCCTGCTGGTCGGCGCCGTCATGGTGCAGCGGCCCGAGCTGTTCCGTGCGGTGGTGTGCCAGGTGCCGCTGCTCGACATGCAGCGCTATCACAAGCTGCTCGCCGGGGCCTCGTGGATGGGCGAATACGGCGACCCGGACAAGCCCGAGGAATGGGCTTTCCTGTCGGCCTACTCGCCATATCACAACGTCAAGCCTGGGGTGAAATACCCGCGCACGCTGTTCGTGACCTCGACGCGAGACGACCGCGTGCACCCGGCCCACGCGCGCAAGATGGTGGCGCGCATGCAGGCGCAGGGCCACGACGTGCTGTACTTCGAGAACACCGAAGGCGGGCATGCCGGCGCGGCCAACAACGAGCAGCAGGCAAAGATGTCCGCACTCACCTATACCTTCCTGCTCAACGAGCTGCGCTGAGCGCCGCAGGGGCCGTGGCTGCACAGTCTACGCTAGCTGTGAAGGAACGTAACTTATTCTTCTGTAAGAATATTCACGTATCAGAATAATATATTGAATGACGTAGTGCTGGAAGATGTGCTGTCTTTTGGGTGATCATGTGGCTGTCTTTTCGGAGCTCCATCGTGCAGCCCTCCTCTCCCCAGCAACGTATCGACTACCTTGACGGCTGGCGCGGGCTGGCCATCTGTACACTGCTGGTCGGCCATTTCCTGCCTGTGCCGGGCATCAACCTGGGCTCGGTCGGGGTCAACCTGTTCTTCGTGCTGTCCGGCCACCTGATGGCGCGCATCCTGTTCCTGCAGCAGATGCCGCTTGGCCTGTTCTACCGGCGGCGCATCGCGCGCATCTTCCCGGCCAGTTACCTGTTTCTCGCCATCGTGCTGGCGCTCTACCTGCCGCATGCCAACCCCGCCCATTATTGGGATATCGCGGCGGCCTTCGGCTTCGTCTACAACTACATGCCGGTGCATGGCTATGCCGACAGTGGCCTGCCGATCGGCCACCTGTGGTCGCTGTGTGTCGAGGAGCACAGCTACATCCTGCTGTCACTGGTGGCACTGGCGGTGCGGCCACGGCAGACGAACCCGGTTCGCTATCTGGCCGGGTTGCTGGTGCTCAATGTCGGCTTCATGGTGTGCTATGCCAAGGGCCTGGGCTGGCGTGACATCGAGGTGTACATCCGCTCGGAATGCGCGTCGTTCTCGATTCTCGTCTCGGCGCTGTTTACGCTGCTCGCGGCGCGTGGGCAGTTGCCGCGCCTGCCGGCACTGGCCGGGCCGCTGGCGATTGGTGCCGGCATTGTGCTGCACTGGTGGTCGGTACCGGCGCTGGCGAGCCATACCGTCGGCATCGGCCTGATCGCGCTCGGTTTCAACCTGCTGCCACAGGCTCCAGCCTGGGTTCGCACCGTGCTGAGGCTGCGCGGCCTGCGCTGGATGGGGCTGGTGTCGTTCTCGGTCTACCTGTGGCAGCAGCCGTTCTACCACAGCCACCTGCCGGCCTGGCTCGGCCTGCCGCTCGCGGTGCTGGCCGGTGCGGCATCGTTCTACCTGTTCGAAAATCCGCTGCGCGAGTTGCTCAACCGGCGCTGGGGCAAGCCCGCCGCGCTGGTGCTGCTGGAGGGAGCCGCGCGCTGAGCGGCTGAGGTGGCGGCTCGGTGGGCGGCAGATTGGCCATGGCCGCGGCTTGGGCGCTTGTGGGGGCCAAGTCTGTGGCTTGCACCGGGTAAGCGCTCACTGGATTGGCCGGGGGCACGTCTCAGCTGTCCGCCTGTGCCAAACCTGCGGTTTGTCTCAGATAAGAACCAGCTGGGCTTGCCTGCGGCAAATCTCAGCCGTCCACCTGGGTCAAACCTGCGGCTTGCCCCAGATAAGAACTAGCTGGATTTGCCTGTGGCAAATCTCAGCTGTTCTAAACAAAAAGGCGGATGAGGAGTCCGCACCCTCATCCGCCGTGAAATACCCTATCGCCTGCTGACAGCCGCGTGTTGCCTGCTGTCTGTCGGGCAGTCCGGGTCAGGACTTCGCTCGCTGCTTGAAATAGTTGATCAACCTGTTGGTCGAACTATCGTGCTGTTGGGCAGGTAGCGGGGTCATAAGTTCCTTCTGGATCGTCTGCGCGAGCTGCTTGCCCAGCTCGACACCCCACTGGTCGAAGCTGTTGATGCCCCAGATCACGCCCTGGGTGAAGATCTTGTGCTCGTACAACGCGATCAGCGCACCCACCGTCTGCGGGTCGAGGTGATGCAGCAGCAGCGTGTTGGACGGGCGGTTGCCCTCGAAGATCTTGTGCGGCAGCAGTTTCTCGGCTTTGTCGCCCTCGATGCCCTGCGCCAGCAGCTCGGTGCGCACTTCGGCCTCGGTCTTGCCGCGCATGAAGGCCTCGGCCTGCGCGAAGAAGTTGGCGAGCAGGATCTGGTGGTGGTCGGGCAGCGTGCTCGGGTTCTCGATCGAGGCGATGAAGTCGATCGGCGTGATGCGCGTGCCCTGGTGCAGCATCTGGAAGTAGGCGTGCTGGCCATTGATGCCGGTTTCGCCCCAGATCACGCCGCTGGTCTGGTAATCGACGCGCGTGCCATCGAGCCGCACCGATTTGCCGTTCGACTCCATCTCCAGCTGCTGCATATAGGCCGGCAGCCGGTGCAGCGACTGGTTGTAGGGGGCGATCACCTGCGACGCGGCACCGTAGAAATTGGTGTACCAGATGCCGAGCAGCGCCAGGATGACGGGCATGTTCCGCTCCAGCGGCGCATTGCGGAAGTGCTGGTCCATCATGTGCGCGCCGCTCAGGAGGTGGCCGAAATGTTCCTTGCCGAGATAGAGCGCGATTGGCAGGCCGATGGCCGACCACAGCGAATAGCGGCCGCCCACCCAGTTCCAGAATTCGAACATATTGTTGATGTCGATGCCGAACTCGGCCACGGCCTTGGTATTGGTCGACACCGCCACGAAATGCTTGGGAATCGCCGATTCGTCGCGCGACGAGCGCAGGAACCAGTTGCGCGCGCTGTGCGCGTTGGTCAGCGTCTCGGAGGTGGTGAAGGTCTTCGACTCGATCACGAACAGCGTGGTCGCCGTGTGGCAGCGTCGCAGCACGTCGGCGATCTGCGCGCCGTCCACGTTCGACACGAAGTGCATGTTGAGGCGCGGGTGGCCGAAGGGCTTGAGTGCCTCGCACACCATCAGCGGGCCCAGGTCCGAGCCGCCGATGCCGATGTTGACGATGTCGGTGATCGGCTGGCCGGTGTAGCCTAGCCACTCGCCGGTGCGCACGCGGTCACAGAAATGGCCGATGCGCGCCAGCACGGCATTGACGCCCGGCATCACATCCTCGCCGTCGACATACACCGGCGTGTTGGCGCGGTTGCGCAGCGCGGTGTGCAGCACGGCACGGTTCTCGGTGGCGTTGATCTTCTCGCCCGAGAACATCGCGGCGATGCGCTGCGGCACGTTTTCCTGCTTGGCGAGGTTGATCAGCAGCTTGAGCGTTTGATCGGTGACGCGGTTTTTCGAGTAGTCGAGCAGGATGTCGCAGACTTCGATCGACATGCGCTCGGCGCGGCCGGGGTCGTGCTGGAACAGCTCGCGCAGGTGCAGCGCCCGGGTCTGCTCGAAATGGGCCTGCAGCGCTTGCCAGGCGGGGGATTGGGTCAGGCTTGACATGGTCACTTCCTAAATCGTTCACAAGGTCGAATCGCTCACGCCGGGCGCAATGCGGCCTCGGCCCGAGCGAGCGGCTTTCTGTCACCCATTCTTCTGTACCGCGCTTGGCCGGGCGCGCGAGTCTGTGCCGCGTCGCGCCGGTTGCAGGCCACATCGGGCGGAGCCGGCCCGGCGGCGGCTATTCGTAGCCGCGCACCCGTTTTTCCTTGAGGATGCGCTTCACCTGTTCGAGCTGGCGGATCAGCTCCGGGCCGCGCCGCAGCGACACCCCGACGGCCAGCGCATCGATGATGGTGAGATGCACGATACGCGCCACCATCGGCGTGTAGACGTCCGGGTCCTCCGGCGTATCGGCATACAGCGAGACATTGCAGTACTGCGCCAGCGGCGCGTTGGAACGCGTGATGCCGACCACCTTGGCGCCCACCTCGCGCGCGATCTGCACGCTGCGGATCAGGTCCGCCGTACGGCCGGTGTTGGAGATCGCCACCACCGCGTCGCCCGGCTGCAGCATCGTCGCTGCCATGCCGTGGATGTGCGGGTCGGAGTACGACACGGTCGGCACACCCAGGCGGAAGAACTTGTGCTGCGCGTCGGCCGCGATGATGCCGGAGTTGCCGAGGCCGTAGAACTCGATCTTGTTTGCGCTCGCGAGGATGCCGATCGCCTGCTGCAGCGAGTCGGGGTTCATCTCGTTGCGCGCGCGCAGCAGGCTCGATACGCTGTTGTCGAAAACCTTGGCGATCAGGTCGTGCGGGCTGTCGGCCGAGGTCACCGACTGGTGCACATAGGGCACGCCGGACACTAGGCTCTTGGTCAGCCGCAGCTTGAAATCCTGCAGGCCGTTGCAGTCCAGGCTGCGGCAAAAGCGGATCACGGTCGGCTGGCTGACGCCCGCCTGCTCGGCGATGGTGGCGATCGGCGCGCTCGCAACCATATTGGGTTGCGCGAGCACCAGATCAGCCACCTTCCGTTCTGACTTGGACAGGCTGTCCAGCACTTCCTGAATCTTGTTCAGCATCTAATCGCCTTTGTGGGTGAAAGCGGTTGCGGAGCTTAATCTTGTCTTGTGGACTCGGAAAGTCCTGGTTCCGGTTTACGTTGCGGTGATGCCTTGCGGCCGGGCGCCTGACCGGCACTCAGCCGAGTGCCGCCAGTGCCCGCCCGGCGCCGCTCAGCGCGGGGTAGCGGGCCTGGATGACATAGGTCGGAATGCCGCGCAGATAGGCCTCGAAGCGGCCCTTCTGTTCGAAACGGGTACGGAACGGTGAGCTCGTGAAGTAGTCGCCGAGCTTGGGCACGATGCCGCCGCCGATGTAGACGCCGCCGCGCGCGCCGAGTGTCAGCGCCAGGTCTGCCGCAACCGTGCCGAGCATCGCGCAGAAGGTGGCCAGCGTCTCGCCGGAGATGGCGCAGCTGCCGGCGATCGCCTTCTCGGTGATCTGCGCCGGTGTCAGCGCCTCCGCAACGACATCGTGCAGGGTCGCGATCGCTCGGTACAGCGTCGGCAGGCCGACGCCGGACAGCACGCGCTCGGCCGACACGTGCGGGAAATCGCGGCGGATGATGGACAGGATCGCCGCCTCGCGGTCGTTGAACGCCGCCATGGTGACATGGCCGCCCTCGCCTTCGAGCGGCGTGTAGCCGCCCGGATAGGGGATCATGCCCGACACGCCGAGGCCGGTGCCGGCGCCGAGCAGCGCCAGCGGTGCGCGCTCGACCGCGAGGCCGCCGCCGACCTGCACCAGGTCTTCCTTCGACAGCACCGGCAGCGACAGCGCCAGCGCGGTGAAATCATTGATGACCTGCAGTTTCTCCAGGCCCAGCCTGGTGCGCAGCGCCTCGATCGAGAATGACCAGTGATGGTTGGTCATCTTCACGAAGTCGCCGGTGATCGGGTTGGCGATGCCGAACGCCGCCCAGCGGGGGCGCGGCAGCTCGTTCTGCGCGAGATAGGCCTCGATCGCCTCGTAGGGCGACGGGTAATCGGCGCAGGGCAGCGTGCGCACGTGCTCGAACGTGTCGCCGGGCACGAGCTGCAGCGCGAAGCGGGCATTGGTGCCACCGATGTCGCCGAGCAGGCGCGGGTAGGTGGCGTCAGGCTGACCAGTAGACATTGAGCGGGACCTTGTCTTGTTGAATCGTGGCGCGGATCGGCATGGCCTCGACCGCGCCGCCGGTACGGGCTTCCGCCAGTACCTTGCGTTTGTTGTCGCCAGTGATATGCAGGAACAGATGGCGGGCGGCGAGTATCGTCGGGGCGGTCAGCGAGATGCGAGCGTGCGGCGCGTGCTTAGGGTTGACCGCGCAGACGAGCTCGGTCGAGCTCAGGCCATGGGCCAGCTCGTCGGCGCCGGGGAATAGCGAGGCCGTGTGGCCGTCGTCGCCCATGCCGAGCACGATGGCGTCGAACGGCTGCGGCAGTGCCGCCAGCGCGGCGCGGGCCTCGGCGAGGCCGGCCTCGGGCGTGGCCGCGGCGTTCACCATCGGGATGAAGTGCGCCGCCGCGACCGGGCCCTGCAACAGGCCGGCGCGCACCAGCCGCTCATTGCTGTCGGCATGGTCGTTGGGGACCCAGCGGTCGTCGACCAGCGTGATCCATACCGACTCCCACGGCAGCGGCAATGCCGCCAGCGCCTTGAAGAAGCCCTGTGGCGTGCGCCCGCCGGACAAGGCCAGGCTGGCCTGACCGCGTAGCGCGACGGCGTCGCGGATGAGGGTGGCGATGCGCGAGGCCAGCGCGGTGTCGAGTTCGGCCGGCTGGTCGAACAGGTGTTCGGTCAGCATGTTCATGCTTCCTCGTGCCAGGACAGGCCGTCACGCGACAGCAGCGCGCTCGATGCGGCCGGGCCCCAGGTGCCGGCGGTATAGGTCTTGGGCTTGTCGGTGCTTTGCTCCCAGGCCTCGATGATGGGCTCGACCCAGCGCCAGGCGGCCTCCTGCTCGTCGCGGCGGACGAACAGCGTGAGCCGGCCGCGCACGGCATCCATCAGCAGCCGCTCGTAGGCTTCGAGACGGCGTGTCTTGAAGCTCTCTTCGAAATCGAGGTTGAGATTGACCTGGCCCAGGTTCATCGCATCGCCCGGTTGCTTGGCCAGCAGGTAGAGCTTCATCGATTCTTCGGGCTGCATGCGGATCACCAGCCGGTTCAGACCCTGGCCTGCGGGCAGGCCGAAGATCGAGTGCGGCACGTCGCGGAAGTTGATGACGATTTCCGCCAGCTTCTCCTGCATGCGCTTGCCGGTGCGCAGGAAGAACGGTACGCCGGCCCAGCGCCAGGTATCGATCTCGGCCTTGATGGCGACGAAGGTTTCGGTGCCGCTGCTGGCCGGGATACCTTTCTCGTCGAGATAGCCCGGCACCGGCTGGCCACCCGAGGCGCCGGCGCGGTATTGGCCGCGCACGGTCTTGGTGGCGACGTCGTTGGGCGTGAACGGCTTGAGCGCGCGCAGCACCTTGAGCTTCTCGTCGCGCACCGCGTTGGAATCGATGCTCGACGGCGGCTCCATGGCCACGATGCAGAGCAGTTGCAGCAGGTGGTTCTGCACCATGTCGCGCAGCGCGCCGGTCTTGTCGTAGAACTCGCCGCGCGCCTCGACGCCGAGCTGCTCGGCCACGGTGATCTGCACGTCGCGCACCCATTCGCGGCGCCACAGCGGCTCGAACAGCGCATTGCCGAAGCGCAGCGCCAGCAGGTTCTGCACCGCTTCCTTGCCGAGATAATGATCGATACGGTAGATCTGCTGTTCGCCGAAATACTTGCCGACCGCGTCGTTGATCTGCTGCGACGATTCGAGGTCGTGGCCGAGCGGCTTTTCGAGCACCACGCGCGAATTCGGCGTGACCAGCCCGGCGTTGGACAGGTTCTCGCAGGTGATCGTGAACAGGCTGGGCGCGGTGGACAGGTAATAGACGCGCACGCGGCCGGCGTGCTCGTCTAGCAGGCGCGCCAGATCGGCGAAATGGGCCGCGTTTTGGGCATCCACGCGCTGGTAGGCCAGGCGCCGGGCGAAGCCGGCCCACACCTTCTGGTCGAAATCGGCGCCGAGATATTCGGCGCAGTGCTTCTCGGCCGTCGCCACATATTCCTCGCGCGTCACATCGGTGCGTGCCACGCCGACGATGCGGGCGTCGTCGGCCATCTGTCCGTCGCGATGCTGGTGATACAGCGCTGGCAGCAGCTTGCGCATGACCAGATCCCCGGTACCCCCGAATAAAACCATGTCGAAACTCAGTTGCGCTGTCACAGCCAATCCTTTCGATGTCAGCGGCGGGCGGCGGGGCATGTGGGGGCCCGTAATCCCGTAGTCATTGATGCTGTAATATTACTACCGAAAATACGCAAAAAGCAAAGGTAGTGCTCTAAATTTCGTAGTATTGATACATGCCGGCATGAAGTGCGAAAAATAAAATCAAGATAAATCAATATAGTACAAAATTGCTATCCGGAAGAAGGCGTGGATTTGTAACAAAAGTAAAAATAGAGCTTGCATTTAGTTTGTAGCAAAACTACTATGTGTTGGAGCGGGCTGTAAGCCTGGTGAAATAAACGAATAGCAGGACAATCGCGCATGTTGAACCCGAGAGTTGCCGAAATCACCGCACGCATCCAGGCCCGCAGCGCCAGTCTGCGCGCGGACTATCTGCGGCGTGTCGAGGCCGCTGGCCGTGCCGGGCCACTGCGCGGCCATCTGTCGTGCACCAACCTGGCGCACGGCTTTGCTGCCGCCCCGTCGGGCGACAAGATCATGTTGCGCGAAGTACGCCGCGCCAACCTGGGCATCGTCTCCGCCTACAACGACATGCTGTCCGCGCATCAGCCGCTGGAAGCGTTCCCCGCCTGGATCAAGGAAGCCGCGCGCGAAGCCGGCGTCACCGCCCAGTTCGCCGGCGGCGTGCCGGCGATGTGCGACGGCGTCACCCAGGGGCAGCCGGGCATGGAGCTGTCGCTGTTCTCGCGCGACGTGATTGCGATGGCGACGGCCGTGGCGCTGTCTCACAATATGTTCGATGCCGCGCTCTACCTCGGCGTGTGCGACAAGATCGTGCCGGGCCTGCTGATCGGCGCGCTGGCCTTCGGCCACCTGCCTGCCGTGTTCGTGCCGGCCGGGCCGATGACCTCGGGCCTGTCGAACGACGAGAAGGCGCGCATCCGCCAGCTGCACGCGGCCGGCCAGCTGTCGCGCGAAGACCTGCTCGAGGCCGAATCCAAGGCCTACCACGGCCCCGGCACCTGTACCTTCTACGGCACCGCCAACTCGAACCAGATGATGATGGAGGTGATGGGCCTGCACCTGCCCGGCGCCGCCTTTGTCACCCCGAATACCCCGCTGCGCGAAGCGCTGACCCGTGAAGCCGCGCATCGCGGCGCCAAGCTGACCGCGCTCGGCGACAGCTATGTGCCGGTGGCCGCCATCGTCAACGAAAAGGCCATCGTCAACGCCATCGTCGGCCTGCTGGCGACCGGCGGATCGACCAACCACACCATTCACCTGATCGCGATCGCCCGGACAGCCGGCATCGTCATCGACTGGACCGATTTCGACGAGCTCTCGGCCGTGGTGCCGCTGCTGGCGCGCATCTATCCGAACGGCAAGGCCGACGTGAACCATTTCCACGCCGCCGGCGGCATGGGTTTCCTGGTCCGCGAGTTGCTCGATGCCGGCTTGCTCCATGAAGACGTCGAGACCGTGATGGGGCATGGGCTGCGCCGCTACACGCAGGAGCCCCGCCTGATCGAGGGCGAGCTTGCCTGGCTCGATGCGCCGGCCGCGAGCCTCGACCGCGACGTGCTGCGTCCGGCCAGCGATGCATTCTCGCCCGATGGCGGCCTGCGCCTGTTGTCCGGCAACCTGGGGCGCTCGGTGATCAAGGTTTCCGCCGTCAAGCCCGAGAACCGTGTGGTACGCGCGCCGGCCGTAGTGTTCGACGGCCAGGACGAGCTGATCGCCGCCTACAAGCGTGGCGAGCTCGAAAAGGACTTCGTCGCCGTGATCCGCTTCCAGGGCCCGCGCGCCAACGGCATGCCGGAACTGCACAAGCTCACGCCGACGCTCGCCAACCTGCAAGACAAGGGCTTCAAGGTCGCGCTGGTGACCGATGGCCGCATGTCCGGCGCCTCGGGCAAGGTGCCCGCGGCCATCCACATCACCCCGGAAGTGCTGGTGGGCGGCCCGCTCGGCCGCGTGCAGAGCGGCGACATGATCCTGCTCGATGCCGAAACCGGCGTGCTGCGCGTCGAAGTCGACGAGGCGGAATGGCAGGCCCGCGAAGGCGTCACGGCCGACCTGGGCGGCAACGAATTCGGCATGGGGCGCGAACTGTTCGGTGCCTTCCGCCATCTTGCCACCGGCGCCGAGCACGGCGCCATGAGCTTCGGCATGGACCGCTAACGCGCGGCTGCGCACGAATTATCAAGTGATGATCTGCTCGATCACGTATTTATTGGGATTGCTGTGAACATGGATATTCTGGACATCATGCGCGCCTCGCCGGTCATGCCGGTGATCGTCGTCGACAAGGTTGAACAAGCGGTACCGCTTGCCCAGGCGCTGGTCGCCGGCGGCATCCGGGTGCTGGAAGTCACCTTGCGCACCCCGGCTGCGCTGGACGCGATCCGCGCCATGGTCGAGGCGGTGCCCGATGCGATCGTCGGCGCCGGCACGGTTACCCATCCTGCCGAGCTCGAGGCTGCCGTGAACGCCGGCGTGCGCTTCGTGGTGAGCCCAGGACTGACCGACAGCCTGGTGGCGGCCGGCAAGGCATCGCCGGTGCCGCTGCTGCCGGGCGTGATGACACCATCGGACGTGATGCGTGCACGCGACGCGGGTTTCCGTCGGCTCAAGCTGTTTCCCGCACAACAGGCTGGCGGCATCGGCATGTTGAAGGCACTCGGCGGTCCGTTCGCTGATGTGATGTTCTGCCCGACCGGCGGCATTTCGCTGGAAACGGCGCCCGATTTTCTGGCCCTGCCCAATGTGGCGTGCGTAGGCGGTTCATGGCTGACGCCGAAAGCGCTGCTCGACAAGCAAGACTGGGCGGCCATCACCGGCCTCGCGCGGCAGGCTGCCGCGCTGGGCCAGCCACAATAAGAAGAACGATAACCGCGATCCGCGAGAAAGGAGACGCTCCCACCGGGAAGGAGAGGACGCAAAAAAGTGAAGGAAAACGGCAGGGGCGCTAATAAAAAAATCAATGTTCCGTTTTTCTGGATGGCCGACACCACAAACAACGGCCGTCTATTTATCACTTCGGAGGGTGACATGATTCAACGATTCAAACTCGCTACAACGGTTGCTGCTGTGGCAGCTGCGCTGGTAGCTCAGGCTGCTTCGGCGGCACCTGTGGATTTCCATGGCTACATGCGCTCGGGTGTCGGTTCGTCCAACAAGGATGGCAAGCAGACCTGCTTCCAGCTGCCTGGCGCGTATGCCAAATACCGCCTGGGCAACGAATGCGAAACCTACGGTGAACTCGGCTTCGACGTGGATGCCTGGAAGGCGGCATCCGGCGATGGCTACATGAAGCTGCACGTCATGGAAGCCTATGTTGCCAACCAGAATCGTGACTGGGAAGGCACCAAGGACAACACCGCCGATTTCGCGCTGCGCCAGGCCTGGGCAGAAGCGGGCGGCTGGGGCCAGGGCATGCTGGCGACGGCCAAGCTGTGGGCCGGCAAGCGCTTTTATCAACGCCACGACGTCCATATCAATGACTTCTACTACTGGGACAACAGCGGCCCCGGTGCAGGTATCGAAGACATCGACCTTGGCTTCGGCAAGCTCAGCTATGCCTACCGCCGCAATGCCGCACAGAGCGGTGCCGCCGTACCAAGCGCGCCCGCCCAATGGCAGGTGCCGGATGATGGCAAGACCATCACCAGCAACGATATCCGCCTGAGCGGCGTCGGCGTGAACCCTGGCGGCAGCCTCGAATTCGGCGTGGACATCAAGTCGCAGAATAACCGCGACGGCGTGGCACACGGCGACAACGGCTTCATTGCTACGGTAGAACACACCCAGAACGGTTTCCTGGGCGGCTTCAACAAGCTCGCACTGCAATACGGCAAGGGCCCGGGCAGCAACCTGGTCGCGGCCTACCCTGACTTCGACGCCAAGAGCGACAAGAAGTCGTGGCGCGCCGTCGAGCAGTTCGTGTTCGAGTCCGGCAACTGGAACGGCATGGGCACCATGGTCTATCAAGACCAGAAAGACAACTACACTTGGTTCTCCGCCGGTGTACGCCCTGTCTACCACTTTAACGACATGTTCAGCCTGGCGACTGAAGTCGGCTACGACCAAGTGAAGCCTGACGGCGGCAGCAAGCGCAATCTGTGGAAGATGACGATTGCGCCGCAAATTTCGGCTGGCAAGAGCTTCTGGGCTCGCCCGACCCTGCGCATGTTCTACACCTACGCCAAGTGGAACGACGAAGCGCGTGACCAGTGGGGCGGTGTAGCCGGCGGTACCGGCGGTGTCTTCGGCAACGCCACCAGCGGCAGCACCTACGGTGCACAAGTCGAAGCCTGGTGGTAAGCCAGACTTAGCCGTCAAGCAGTTTCCTTCTTAAGCTCCTCCCAGAGGGTTGGCGGGGGCGGGTAACGATCTCCGCCCGCTCCCCGCTTTTTTTCCCCAGCGTGCAATGCACTGGGCCCGACTCTGGCATACCGGTCCCAATGGATTGCATGAAGGTTTTTCGATGAACGTTACATCCCAAAATTGGTGGCGCGGCGGCGTGATCTACCAGATCTACCCGCGCAGTTTTGCCGACAGCAACAACGACGGCATCGGCGATTTGCCCGGCATCATCGGCAAGCTGCCCTACATTGCCTCGCTCGGCGTCGATGCCATCTGGATCTCGCCATTCTTCAAGTCGCCGATGAAGGATTTCGGCTACGACGTATCCGACTATTGCGATGTCGACCCGATGTTCGGTTCGCTCGCCGATTTCGATCGCCTGGTCGCCCGCGCCCACGAGCTCGGCCTCAAGGTGGTGATCGACCAGGTGCTGTCGCATTGCGCTGACCAGCACCCGTGGTTCAAGGAAAGCCGCGCCAGCCGCGACAATCCGAAGGCCGACTGGTATGTGTGGGTGGACGCGAAAGCCGATGGCACGCCGCCCACCAACTGGCTCAGCGTGTTCGGCGGCTCGTCCTGGCAGTGGGATTCACGGCGCAAGCAGTATTACCTGCACAACTTTCTCGTCAGCCAGCCGGACCTGAACTTCCACAATCCGGCAGTGCAGGACGCGATGCTCGACAGCATCCGCTTCTGGCTCGAGCGCGGCGTCGACGGCTTCCGCTTCGACGCGTGCAACTTCCATTTCCACGACAAGCAGCTGCGCGACAACCCGCCGGCCGCCAGCCGTGACACGACGACGGTGTCGGCCGACAACCCCTACGGCTACCAGCGCCATCTGTACGACAAGACCCAGCCCGAAAACCTGGCCTTCCTCAAGCGCGTGCGCGCACTGCTCGACCAGTATGGCGCGGCCAGCGTGGGCGAGGTCGGCGACGACGATTCGCTGTCCGTCATGGCCGCCTATACGGCCGGTGGCGACAAGCTGCACATGGCTTACAGCTTCAATCTGCTGACGCCCGAGTTTTCCGCGGCCCATATCCGCGACCAGGTCGAACAGCTCGAAGCCAAGATCGGCGATGGCTGGGGCTGCTGGTCGATCGGCAATCATGACGTGGCGCGCGTGATGACGCGCTGGGGCAAGGGCGAGACTTCGCCCGAGCTGGCCAAGGTGCTGCTGGCGGTGGAGTGCAGCCTGCGCGGCAGCGTGTGCCTGTACCAGGGCGAAGAGCTGGCGCTGACTGAGGCTGACATCCCGTTCGAGCTGCTGCAGGACCCCTACGGCATTACTTTCTGGCCCGAATTCAAGGGGCGCGATGGTTGCCGCACGCCGATGCCGTGGCAGCACGCTGCCGCGCATGGCGGCTTCAGCACCGTCCAGCCCTGGCTGCCGGTGCCGGCCGAGCATCTGGCGCGTGCCGCCGACGTGCAGGAGTTCGACATGAAGTCCGTGCTCAATTTCTTCCGTGCCTTCCTGCGCTGGCGCAAGACCCAGCCGGCGTTGATCGAGGGCGACATCCGTTTCGTCGATGCCCAGCCCGAGGTGCTCGCGTTCGAGCGCGAGCTCGGTGGGCATACCGTGTTCGCCTGCTTCAACCTGTCGGCGGCGCCGCAGCGCCTGCGCGTGCCGGCGGGTTGCGAAGCCGCACCGATAGCGGGCCATGGCTTCGCCAGCCAGATCGAAAACGGGGAAATCGCATTGCCGGCCCACTCGGCGTTTTACGCAACACTCAAGCGCGCGTGAGCCGCGCCACAAGGTAGACAAACATGGCTGAAGTCATACTAAAAGGTATCCGCAAATCCTACGGCGACATCGAGACGCTGCACGGCATCGATCTCGACATCAAGGACGGTGAATTCGTCGTCTTCGTCGGCCCCTCGGGCTGTGGCAAGTCCACGCTGCTGCGCACCATCGCCGGCCTGGAGGACATCACCGCGGGCGAGCTGTTCATCGACGGCACCGTGTGCAACGATATCCCGCCGGCCAAGCGCGGTATTGCCATGGTGTTCCAGAGCTATGCGCTGTACCCGCACATGAGCGTGGCCGAGAACATGGCGTTCGGCCTCAAGCTGGCCGGCGTCAGCAAGAGCGAGATGCAGGAGGCGGTGCAGCGTGCCGCCAGGATCCTGCAGATCGAGCATCTGCTCGAACGCAAGCCCAAGGCGCTGTCCGGCGGCCAGCGTCAGCGCGTGGCGATCGGCCGCGCCATCGTGCGCAAGCCCAATGTATTCCTGTTCGACGAGCCCCTGTCCAACCTCGACGCGGCGCTGCGCGTGCAGATGCGCATCGAGATCGCCAAGTTGCACCGCGAGCTGGCGACCACCATGATCTACGTGACGCATGACCAGGTCGAGGCGATGACGCTGGCCGACCGCATCGTGGTGCTGAGCGCCGGCAAGGTGGAACAGGTCGGCCACCCGATCGAGCTCTACAACCACCCGGTCAACCTGTTCGTGGCCGGCTTCATCGGCTCGCCCAAGATGAACTTCCTGCCCGGCGAGCTGATCAGCGCGACGCCCGGCACGGCCCGCGTCAAGCTCGAAAACGGCGACGTGGTGCAGGCCGAGGTCGATGCCTCGCACCTGGCGATCGGCAGCCGCGTGACCTTCGGCGTGCGCCCGGAGCACGTGCTGGCGGACGGCCCGCTCGGCGACAACGTGCTGCACGGTACGCTGCAGGTGGCCGAGCACCTGGGCGACGTGACCTATCTGTACATCGATGTCGAGGGCGGGGCCGAGCACATGATCGTGCGCGCCGGCGCCGACAACAAGGCGCGGCGCGGCGAAGCCATCATCGTCGGCCTGCCGGCGCAGCACTGCTACCTGTTCGATGAGCAGGGCGTGGCGTGCAAGCGCGTCGGCGCGGTCGTCTCGCCGCAACTGGCTTGAAGTAATCCCGGCCCGGCAAGTCACCTGGGCCTGTGCATGGCTGAAATTGGCAGTACCCGTGACAACACCAACCCCGTCAGGGGAATAACACGATAGAAGGAGATGTAAATGTCCTCAGCAGGTGACAAGATGAAGTTCGTGGCGGCCGCCGCCGCCGTAGCCGTGGCGGGCGCCTTCGCGCTGCCCGCGCAGGCTGCCGATGCCGGCAAGCTGTTGGTCTGGATCAACGGCGACAAGTGCTATAACGGCCTGTCCAAGGTCGGCGAGGAATTCACCAAGAAGACCGGCATTCCGGTCACCGTGGAGCACCCGGAAGACGCGCCGGGCAAGTTCCAGCAGGCTGCCGCGGCCGGCAAGGGCCCGGACATCTGGATCTGGCCGCACGATCGCATCGGCGAGTGGATCCAGTCCGGCCTGCTGGTGCCGTTGACCCCGTCGAAGAAGGTGCAGAGCGAGATCGACCCGCTGGCCTGGAAGGCCTTCACGGTTGCCGGCAAGGTCTATGGCTACCCGATGTCGCTCGAAGCGGTGTCGCTGGTCTACAACAAGGACCTGGTCAAGACCCCGCCCAAGAGCTTCGACGACGTGCTCAAGCTCGACAAGGAACTGCAGAAGCAGGGCAAGCACGCCATGCTGTGGGACTACACCAACACCTATTTCACCTGGCCGCTGCTGGCTGCGGGTGGCGGCTACGCCTTCAAGCAGAACGCGGATGGCACCTACGATGCCAACGATAGCGGCGTGAACAACGCGGGCTCGGTCAAGGGCGTCGAAGCCATCATGAAGCTGATCAGCAGTGGCGCAATGCCCAAGGGCGCAGCCTATGCTGATATGGAAGCCGGCATGAACCAGGGCAAGGTCGCGATGATGATCAACGGCCCGTGGTCGTGGGACAACCTGAAGAAGTCGAAGATCAACTTCGGCGTGGCTCCGATCCCGACCGTCAACGGCAAGAAGGCCGCGCCGTTCGTGGGCGTGCTGGGCGCCATGATCAACCGCGCCTCGCCGAACAAGGATCTGGCAGTCGAGTTCCTCGAGAACAACATGCTGACCGTGAATGGCCTCAAGACGTGTAACGCCGATGTGCCGCTGGGCACCCCGGCCAACAAGGCGCTGTTCAACGAGCTGAAGACCGACCCGAACATCCAGGCAACCATGGCATCGGCCCAGGCTGGCGCTCCGATGCCGAACAACCCGGAAATGGGCCGCTTCTGGTCGTCGATGGCCTCCGCGCTGCAGAACATCACCCAGGGCCGCGAAGGCGCGAAGGATGGTCTGGACAAGGCGGCCAAGCGCATCCTGAACAAGTAAGCGTCGTACCTGAGCAGCCAGGCCCACGGGCCGCGCCGCTCAGCGGGCACCCTCCGGTGCCCTATCTCCTGGTTGAGTTTCCGCCCGGGTTCCTCCGGCCCGGGCGGCTTTTGGAGTCGGTATGCGCTTGCAGGATATTCCCCCCGGCCAGCAGGGTGAGCTGGAGAGGCCGCAAGGCCCTAGTTTTGGTGGTGTGACAGGCATGAAAGTCAGGTCTTACAGTAAATGGCTGGTACGCGGCGGCTTGCTTGCGCTGCTGTTGGCATCGCTCTACGCCGTGGTGATGGTCTACAGTGCGGGCCAGCCGATGCTGGCGCTGAGCGTGCTGGCGGCGATCGGCGCGGCCGTGTTCGTCTATTCCTCGCCCAGGATGTATGCCTACCGCTACCTGTTCCCGGGTATCGCGGCGGCCATCGTGTTCGTGCTGCTGCCGCTGGTGTATACCGTGGCCATCGGCTTTACCAATTACAGCTCGAAGAACCTGCTGTCCTTCGAGCGTGCAACGCAATACCTGCTCGACGAGACCTACAAGGCCGAGGGCGAGAGCTATGCCTTCTCCCTGCATGCCGACGGCAATGCCTACCGCATCCGTCTCGAAGACAGCCAGAAGGGCAACGTCTTCGTGACCGAAGCGCTGGCGCTGAAGAAGGCCGAGCCGCTGACGATCCCCGCGATTCCGTTCGATACCGCCAGGGTGGTGCTCGGCGAGCCCGTCCAGCTGCGCGAGCTGATCAAGCTGCAGGGCGCGCTCAAGGCGGTCTCGGTGACCTTCCCCGATGGCCGTGGCGCGTCGATGTCCGGCCTGCGCGAGTTCTCGCCTGTGCACAAGCTGTATGAAAAACAGGCCGACGGCTCGCTCAGGAACCAGGAAAGCGGCACCGTGCTCAAGCCCAATTTCAAGACCGGCTTCTACGAAGCGGCCGACGGCACGCAGCAACAGCCCGGCTTCAAGGTCGGCATCGGCGGCGCCAACTTCGTCCACATCTTCACCGACCCGGCCTTCCAGGAGCCGTTCATCCGCATCTTCCTGTGGACGGTGGCGTTCTCCGCGCTGACGGTGCTGTTCGCGCTGACGGTCGGCATCGTGCTGGCCGTGGTGCTGAACTGGGAGGCGTTGCGCTTCCGCATGGTTTACCGCACGCTGCTGTTCCTGCCCTACGCGGTGCCGGGCTTCATCTCGATCCTGGTGTTCAAGGGCCTGTTCAACCAGAGCTTCGGCGAGATCAACCTGATTCTCGACGCGCTGTTCGGCGTCAAGCCGGCGTGGTTCTCCGACCCGTTCCTGGCCAAGGTGATGATCCTGATCGTCAATACCTGGCTCGGCTACCCGTACATGATGGTGCTGTGCATGGGCCTGATCAAGGCGATCCCGGCCGATCTGTACGAAGCCTCGGCGATTGCCGGCGCCGGGCCGCTGACCAACTTCTTCAAGATCACGCTGCCGCTGATCATCAAGCCGCTGACGCCGCTGCTGATCTCGAGCTTCGCCTTCAACTTCAACAACTTCGTGCTGATCAGCCTGTTGACGGCCGGCCGGCCGGACTTTCTCGATACCAAGGTGCCGGCAGGCACCACCGATCTGCTGGTGTCCTACACCTACCGCATCGCGTTCGAGGATTCGGGCCAGAACTTCGGCCTGGCGGCGGCGATCTCGACCGTGATCTTCGTGATCGTGGCGATCCTGTCGCTGGTCAACCTGCGGCTGACCAAGGTAAATCAGGCCGAGCCGCGATAGGCCAATCCAGGCCGGGCCGTGCCCGGCAGAGAGCAACAGACTTCGATTGCGGCGGTGTCATGCCGGCGTGCGAGTCGCCGGCTGTGGGGTGATGCCGTCGCGATCGAAGACCCGGGCCGCGAGCCCAACCGATTGTCACCGCTCGATAGACCGGGCGGTTCTTGTGAGGAGCCATCATGGCCGTAGTTCTCGATAAATCGCATCGCTGGCGCGTGCTGGCTGCCCATGTGGGGGTGATCGCCTTCATCGCGCTGATCATGTTCCCGTTCCTGATGATCCTGTCGATCAGCCTGCGTCCGGGCAACTTTGCCACCGGCAGCATTATCCCCGAGACCATCAGCTTCGAGCACTGGAAGCTGGCACTCGGCATGTCCTACCAGAACGCTGACGGCCTGCTGATCGAGCCGCCCTTCCCGGTGCTGCGCTGGCTGTGGAACTCGATCAAGGTCGCCACCATCTCGGCGTCGGTGATCCTGCTGCTGTCGACCACCAGCGCCTACGCCTTCGCGCGCATGAAGTTCCGCTTCAAGCAGCAGACGATGACCGCGCTGATGCTGATGCAGATGTTCCCGGCGGTGCTGGCGCTGGTGGCGATCTACGCCATCTTCGACCAGATCGGCACCTATGTGCCCTGGCTCGGTATCGACAGCCACGGCTCGCTGGTGCTCGCCTACGCTGGCGGCATCGCCATGCATATCTGGACCATCAAGGGTTACTACGACACGATCCCGGTCGAGATCGAGGAGGCGGCCAAGGTGGACGGCGCCACGCCGTGGCAGGCCTTCCGCTACGTGCTGCTGCCGATGGCGCTGCCCATCCTGATGGTGGTGTTCCTGCTCGCCTTCATCGGCTCGATCATCGAATACCCGGTCGCCTCGGTGCTCCTGCACGAGGAAAAGAATCTCACGCTGGCCGTCGGCTCCAAGCTTTTCCTCTACCCACAGAAGTATATGTGGGGCGATTTCGCCGCCGCCGCCATCCTGTCTGGCCTGCCGATCACCGTGGTGTTCCTGATCGCGCAGAAATGGATGATCGCCGGGCTCACCTCGGGCGGCGTGAAGGGCTGATCGCTAGTTATCCGGCAAGGGCAATAACCACAATAACAATAAGAACATCGATATCGACCATCCTGAGGAGTGATGAAATGCTGAGCAAACGTAACTTCGTGAAACTGATCCTGGGCGCGGTATTGGCGTCGAACGCGGCATTCGGCCTGGCGGCGGACCTGCCGGACGACAGCGTGGCGATCCACTACCACCGTCCCGACGGCAAGTACCAGGATTGGGGCGTCCACCTGTGGCGCCGGGCCGGTGGCTCGCCCGACCTGCCGCTGGAAGGCATCAGCTGGGGCTCGCCGATGATGCCGAGCGGCGAGGACGACTTCGGCGTGTTCTGGCAGCGCAAGGTGGCCGAGTTCGGCAAGGATGGCAGGGTCTACTACATCATCCACAAGGGCGAGCGCAAGGACCAGCTCGGCCGCGACATGGACTTCGACCCGAAGAAGGCGCGCGAGGTGTGGGTGGTGTCCGGTGACAAGAACATCTACTTCTCCAAGGAAGAGGCCCTCAAGGCCATTCCCAAGCAGTAAGCACGGATGGCCGCCCCGCCGGGGCGGCCCGGTTGGAACGACTCTGGCGGCAAGGTTGGTGGTGGCATGGAGCAGCAGTTTTCCCGATTGATCCTTGGTTCGTGGCGCGTACGCGATTGGGGCCGCACACCGGCAGAGCTCGCCGATTTCTTCAGCGCCTGCGCCGATCTCGGGCTGACCAGCATCGATTTTGCCGACATCTATGGCGACTACGAAGCCGAAGCCGCCTGTGGCGCGGCCTTTGCACTGCGGCCCGGCTTGCGTCGGCGCCTGCGCTTCATCGGCAAGTGTGGCATCAAGCTGACCTCGGCCAAGCACCCGGAGCGCAGGCTCAACCATTACGACACGCGGCGCGGCCATCTGATCGCCGCCGCCGAGCAGACCCTGATCAATCTCGGTACCGATCATCTCGATACCCTGTTGATCCATCGCCCCGATCCGCTCATGGATGCCGACGAGGTGGCCGAAGCCTTCACCGTACTGCAGCGTGCGGGCAAGGTGCGCAGTTTCGGGGTGTCGAACTTCACGCCGTCGCGGCTCAAACTGCTGCAGTCGCGGCTACCGTTCCGGCTGGTCGCCAACCAGGTCGAGGTGTCGCTGCTGCATGTCGAGACGCTCTACGACGGCACGCTGGACCAGTGCCAGCGCCTCGGCATCGTGCCGCAGGCCTGGTCGCCGCTCGGTGGCGGCGCGCTGTTCGACGATAGCCCGGCCCGTGCGCCCTTGCGCGCGATGCTGGCGCAGATCGGCGAAGAACTCGGTGGCGCGACGCCGGCCCAGGTGGCGCTGGCCTGGCTGCTTGCCCACCCGGCCCGCATCCACCCGATCATCGGCAGCGGCAAGCTCGACAGCATGCGCCAGGCGGCGCGCGCGCTGGATCTGCGGCTGGATCGCGAACAATGGTTCCTGCTGCTGCGCGCGGCAGTCGGCCATGATGTGCCCTAGCGCAGGAAACCGAAGCGAGCCGCGAGGCTCGAATGAAGTACAGGATTGGACTCGCCGGGCCGCAACGCCACGGCAGGTCGACAGGATTGCTCTCGCCCCCCACGGAGCGATGTGAGCCGCAACAAGCGGCAATGTAGAGCCCATCTCAGCAGGATGCACAGGCTGTTTCCTGCTGAGATGGGCGCTAAACCCAAATATGCAGGAGCAAAAATTCATGACGATCCGTTTGGCAATCAACGGCTATGGCCGCATCGGCCGCAATACGCTGCGCGCGCTGTATGAAGCGAAGCGTAACAACGAACTGCAGATCGTCGCCGTCAACACGCTCGGCGATACCAACATCAATGCGCACCTGACGCAGTTCGACAGCGTGCACGGCCCGTTCAACGCCGAGGTGAAGGTCGACGGCAGCGACATCCTGGTCAACGGCGACCGTATCCACTTCCTGTCCGAGCGCGATCCGGCCAAGCTGCCCTGGGGCGCCATGCATGTCGACGTGGTGCTCGAATGCACCGGCCTGTTCACCAGCAAGCACACCGCTTCGGCGCACCTGGTGGCCGGCGCGAAGAAGGTGGTGATCTCGGCGCCTGGCGGCACCGACGTCGATGCCACCGTGGTCTACGGCGTCAACCATCAAACGCTGAAGCCCGAGCACACGGTGATCTCCAACGCCTCGTGCACCACCAACTGTCTGGCGCCCGTGGCCAAGGCGCTCAACGACAAGCTGGGCATCGTTTCCGGCTTGATGACGACGATCCACTCCTACACCAACGATCAGGTGCTGACCGACGTCTACCACAGCGACCTGCGCCGCGCCCGCTCGGCCACGCAGTCGATGATCCCGACCAAGACCGGCGCCGCCTCGGCCCTGGGGCTGGTGCTACCGGAGCTCGCCGGCAGGCTCGACGGCATGGCGGTGCGCGTACCGACGATCAATGTGTCGCTGGTCGACCTGGTGTTCCAGGCTTCGCGCCCGACCACCAAGGAAGAGGTCAACGCCATCGTGCAGGAAGCCGCCGCGGGCGCGCTCAAGGACGTGCTCAAGGTGAACACGCTGCCGCTGGTGTCGGTCGATTTCAACCACAACGCCGCCTCCAGCATCTTCGACGCGACCCAGACCAAGGTCGTCAACGGCACCCAGGTCAAGATCATGGCCTGGTACGACAACGAATGGGGCTATTCGAACCGCATGCTCGATGCCGCCAAGGCGTTGATGACCGCCTCGCATCAGGGTCACACCAGTAGCGCCGTGACCGCGTGAGGCCGAGGCCGCCGCCGGGCAAGCCTGCCGGCGGCCTTGAGAGGGCCGTCTGGTGTGCCGGCGGGCGGTGCTGCCAGCATGTGCCCGTTTTCTTGCCGCATGGGCCCCGCCATGCGCCGCGAAGACGGGCAACCCATTCCGGCCCACCACCTGGCTCGCGCCGGGTGTCCAAGCCCTGCGTCTGAGCGGCAGCAGGCAAGCAGTATTAAGACAAGCAATATAAGAAATGACCATGGCCTGTGAGCCACGGACAGAAGGCGCCGGCATTGGCTGGCCCGGCGGCGGTGCTCACCCTCGCATGGCTCACCGTATGGCGGCGTATGCCCCCGTCAGGGGAACCAAAGAGTGAGGGTGACAATACCAATGAAAACCGTAGCAAACGGTCGCGTCCGGCTCCTGGCCGGCGCAATGTGTTGTGTGCTGGCGCAAGGCGCGCAGGCCTGGGACAACGGCAAGCTGCTGATCTGGATCAACGGCGACAAGGGCTACCGTGGCCTGCAGAAGGTCGGCGACGATTTCACCAGGAAAACCGGCATCCCGGTCAAGGTCGAACATCCGGACGACGCCACCGGCAAGTTCACGCAGTTCGGCGGCACCAAACAGGGCCCCGATATCTGGATCTGGCCGCATGACCGGCTCGGCGAATGGGTCGGCAAGGGCTTGCTGTCTCCGGTGAAGGTGCCCGACAGCCTGCGCGACAGCGTGGTCAGCGTCGGCTGGGAGGCATTCGCGGTCGATGGCAAGACCTGGGGCTACCCCATCGCGGTCGAGGCCATCAGCCTGATCTACAACAAGGACCTGCTGCCCAACCCGCCCAAGAGCTTCGAAGAGCTGCCCGAGCTCGACAAGAAGCTCAAGGCCCGCGGTATCCGCGCCATCGGCTGGGAATACACCAGCCCTTACTTCTCATGGCCCTTGCTGGCCGCCAACGGTGGCTTCATCTTCCCGCGCGACATCAACGGCAACTACCTGTCGGGTGAGACCGGGGTCAACAAGCCGGGGGCGATTGCCGGCCTGGAAGTGTTGGCCAGCCTGGTCGACAAGGGTGTGCTTCCGGCCAACGGCATGCCCTACGCCGATGCCGAGCGCGCCATGCAGGACGGCAAGCAGGCCATGTTCATCTCCGGCCCCTGGGCCTGGGATGGGCTGCGCGACGCCAAGGTCAACTTTGGCATTGCCCCGCTGCCGACGGTGAAGGGCAAGCCGGCCAGGCCCTTCGTCGGTGTGCTGGGGGCGATGGTCGCCGCCCACAGCCCGAACCAGAAGGCCGCGACCCAGTTCATCGAGGGCTTTCTCGAACAGCCCGCCGGCCTGCGCAAGATGAACGAAGACGTGCCGATCGGCGTGCCCGCCCACAAGGCATTCTTTGGCGAGCTGTACAACGACGCCAATATCCGCGCCTCGATGGAGGCGGTCAGCGCGGGCAAGCCGATGCCGCACAATCCCGAGATGAACCGCTTCTGGGGCGCGATGGCGATGGCCCTGCAGCAGACGACGACCGACGCACCCGATCGCAAGAAGCCCAAGGAGGCGCTCGATCTGGTCGCCAAGGCCGTGGTCGGCAAGGACAAGCGCTGAGCCTGCCCCTGCAGCAGACCAGACAAAGGCCCTCAGCGGGCCTTTGTCTGGTCCTGCGGGTTTGACCCCGTGCCGGCATCAACCGGCGGCCGCACCGACGGCCTGGGTGTCGTCGCCGAGCGGTAGCCAGAAGGTGATGGTGGTGCCGCCACCGACCCGGTGCTCCGCATGGATCTCGCCTCCGTGCCCGCGCACTATCTCGCGGCAGATCGGCAAGCCCAGGCCGGTGCCGCCGACTTCGCGCGCCGTCAGGCTGCTCTGCACGAACTTGTCGAAAATGCTCTCCAGCTCGCCCGCGGGAATGCCGATGCCGCGGTCCATCACCTTGACCACGAGGCGCGGCGATGGCGTGGCGTGGACCGTCAGCTCGATCTCGATGCTGGAGTGTTCGCCGCTGAACTTGATGGCATTGGACAGCAGATTGCGCAGCACCTGGCCGATGCGCAGGGAGTCGAAAGGGAAGCTCAGGTCGAAATCGGCCGGCTCGACCCGCACCTGCAACGCCTTGCTGCCGACCAGCTCGTCGAGCTCGGCGATGGTCTGGTCGATCACCGGACGTATCGGCTGCAGCGCCACGGTGTAGGCCATCTTGCCCGATTCGAGGCGGGCGATGTCGAGCAGATCGTTGACCAGCGCCAGCATGCGTTCGCCCGAGTCGCTGATGTTGGTGAAGTAGCGCTGCAGCTTGTCGGGCGGCACCTGCCCGGATTTTTCCAGGCCCAGCCGTGCGAAGCTCAGGATGGCATGCATGGGTGTGCGCAGCTCATGCGACATATTGGAGAGGAACTGCGTCTTGGCCTGATTCGCCGCATCGGCCCGGTCGCGGGCGGCGGTCAGGTCGGCGGTCTGCGCCGCGACGCGCTGTTCGAGGTTGTCGCGCGCCTGGCGCAGCTCGATCTCCGCCACCTTGCGCTCGGTTACGTCACGCGCCAGCCACACCACCGCATCGCGCTCGTTCGGCAAGGACAGACGGGCAATGCGCCCCTCGAACCAGCGCGGCTGCTCATTGATGTTCAAAGGGTATTCGTAGATCTGCGTCTGGCCGGTGTCGAGGCAACGCTCGACGATGCGCATCACCTCGCCCGCCAGGTCAGCCGGGAGGATATCGCGGACATACTTGCCGCGCGGTGTCGGGTGATAGAACAGCGTCGGGTTGCCGGTCGCCTCGAGAATCTGGCCGTGCCGGTCGACCACGAAGAAGGCGTCGGGCATCGCCTGGCTGATCGCATGCAGGCGCGCCTCGTTGGCCTTGGCGATCTGCACCTGTTCGGCCAGGTCCTGGGCCGAGCGCAGCAGCTGGCGGTCGCGCTCGCCGAGCGACTGGGCCATGGCCGAGAACGAGTGCCCCAAGCGGCCGACCTCGTCGGGATTGGGGGTCTCGATGCGCACGTTCCAGTCGCCGGAGCGGATGCGCTCGGTTGCGCTGATCAGGCTCTGCAGCGGTTGGGCCACATGGCGGCGCAGCACCAGGTTGAGCAGGATCAGCTCGATCAGCAGCGACAGGGCCCCCAGGCCGAGCACGAAGGACGCGTTGTCGAACGCCAGCTTGCGCAGCAGCGACTTCGGGTAGACGGTCACGAAATACCAGTTCGGGCCACGAATCTGGCTGATGCCGAGAAAGGCACTGCCATCGGCCGATTCGGTGATGGCGGGGACTTGCGCGGTCTTCAGCACCGAGCTGACGATGGCGCTGAGCGCGGGCTCGTTGAGCTTGTCGACGCTGAGATTGCCGCCAGCCTTCTGGATCTGCGCGGTCAGGCGCGGGTGGGCGATCAGCTGGCCATCCTGGCGCAGGATGATGTTGTAGGTGCCCGCCAGCTGCTGGTTGGCCGTGCGCTTGACCAGGTCGTCGATCACGATGTCGTGCCCGGACGAGATCACCCAGCGGCCACGCAAGTCCCCGGGCGTGACGTGCGACACCATCCACTTCTTGGCACCTTCGTCGAAATACACGCTGGTCCAGAATGGCTTGCGCTCGGGATTCTTTTTCTTGGTCGAGCGCCACACCGTCTCGTAGGTGTAGATATCGGTGTCGCGCTTGGCCTCCATGCTCCAGTCGACGAAGGGCGCGAAGTTGACCGACAGCTGTTCCGGCATGTTCATGAAGCTGTCGAGGAAGCGGTTGGTGGTCAGCATGCCCCACTCCGACAGCAGGTGGTAGGCCGTGACCAGGCGCCGGCGCAGATCCGGCGTGATCTCGACATCGTGGCGTACGAAAATCGTGGCCTTGGTGTGGAAGTCGTTGATATCCGGGCGTACGCGCCACAGGCCATCGGGGTAGCGGCTGAAAATCGCGTCGAATTCGGCTTTCGGATCGCTGTCGTCAAGCAGGATCAGGCGCTTCATGAACTCGTCGGTGAGCATCCTGGTCTGCGTCTCGGCCAGCAGGAACTGCTCGCTCTCGCCGCGCCCGCGGGCATCGACGTAATCGCGCAGGCCGTTGAGCAGGCTGCCCTGTAGTGCATCGTAGAGGTGCCAATAGGTCAGCACCGTGGCGACCACGATGACGATGGCGATGCGTATCCCCATGCGGGAGAGGGTGCGCGTGGCAAGCGAGGTCTGGGCAAAGGGCATGTCGATGGCCGTGAGGGAATCCTCCTTGGTTATATATGATGAATCCCGCGCCCGGCAACGTCGCTCGGCAAAGACATGTCGCAGGCTGGCGGAGTGCGCTAAAATTACAAACTTTTCACTCGCTTATGAGCAGCAAGATGATTCAAGTCGGCATCGTGATGGGCAGCAACAGCGACTGGGAAGTAATGCAGAACGCTGCCAAGGTACTCAAGGAATTCGGCGTCGAGTTCGAGGCGCGCGTCGTTTCGGCCCACCGCACCCCCGATCTGCTGTACCAGTACGCAGAAACCGCGCAGGATCGCGGCATCAAGGCGATCATCGCCGGTGCCGGTGGTGCGGCTCACCTGCCGGGCATGCTGGCGGCCAAGACCATCGTGCCGGTGCTCGGTGTGCCGGTACCGTCCAAATACCTCAAGGGACAGGATTCGCTGTACTCCATCGTGCAGATGCCCAAGGGCATTCCGGTCGCCACCTTTGCGATCGGCGAGGCCGGTGCGGCCAACGCAGCGCTGTTCGCCGTGGCGCAGCTGGCCACCCAGGACGCACGGCTGCGCCTGGCGCTGGAGGCATTCCGCGAGAAGCAGAAACAGACCGTGCTGGCGATGACCCTGCCCGACATCGAGTAAGGAGCGAGTGATGACCCCCCATATTCTTCCCAATGCGATGCTCGGCATCCTTGGCGGCGGCCAGTTGGGCCGCATGTTCACCATGGCCGCGCGCGCCATGGGCTACCGCGTCACCGTGCTCGATCCGGACCCGGACAGCCCGGCCGGCGGCCTGGCCGACGTGCATATCTGTTCCAAATACGACGACCCGGGCGCGTTGCAGATGCTGGTCGATACCTGTGCCGCCGTGACCACCGAATTCGAGAACGTGCCGGCTGAGAGCATGCGCTTCCTGCAGGCACGCATGCCGGTGTCGCCGAAAGCCGAATGCGTGTCGATCGCGCAGGACCGCATCAAGGAAAAGCGCTACATCAGCGGTGCCGGCCTGTCGGTCGCGCCCTTCCTCGCCATCGAGCGGGCTGCAGACCTGGAGCAGGCGCTGTCCGGCCACCTGCCCGGCATCCTGAAGATTGCCCGCCTGGGGTATGACGGCAAGGGCCAGGTCCGCGTCAAGACGGCCGAGGAGGCCAAACAGGCATTTGCGCAGATGGGCAGCCGCCCCTGCGTGCTGGAAAAGATGCTGAACCTCAAGACCGAGGTCTCGGTCATTGTCACACGCACCTCGGCAGACGAAGTCACCACCTTCCCGGTCGCCGAAAACCAGCATGAATCGGGCATTCTCGACATCAGCATCGTGCCGGCGCGCGTGCCCGAGCCGATCGCCGCCCGTGCTCGCGAGATGGCGCTCACGCTGGCGCAGGCACTCGACTATGTCGGCGTGCTGGCGGTCGAATTCTTCGTGCTTGACGACGATAGCCTGCTGATCAACGAGATCGCGCCACGCCCGCACAACAGCGGCCACTACACGATCTCGGCCTGTGCGACGAGCCAGTTCGAGCAGCAGGTGCGCGCGATGTGCGGCCTGCCGCCCGGCGACACGCGCCTGTTGAGCCCGGTCGCGATGGTGAATCTGCTCGGAGACATCTGGCGCGACGACGAGCCGGCCTGGGACAAGCTGCTGTCCGAGCCGGCGGTGAAGCTGCACCTCTACGGCAAGAAAGAGGCGCGCATCGGCCGCAAGATGGGGCATTTCGACGTGCTTGCCGCCGATGCCGACAGCGCCTACAAGCTGGCGGCCGAACTGAAGCAGATGCTGAAGGGCGCCTGAGCGCAGTCAATTGCCATGCCGTGCCCGGCTTTGTGACCACCATGGCGCGCCCGCCGCTATCGCAGCGGGCGCGCGCAAGAACCTGACCAAGGAAAAGCGATGAACGGCTTGACCCAAACCAATCTCAAGAGCCTCAAGAAGATCTACTCGGGCAAGGTACGCGATCTGTACGAGATCGACGGCCAGCGCATGCTGATGATCGCGACGGACCGCCTGTCGGCCTTCGACGTGATCCTGGCCGAGCCGATCCCCGACAAGGGCAAGATCCTCACGGCGATCTCCAACTTCTGGTTCGACAAGCTCAAGGGCCTGGTGCCCAGCCACTTCACCGGCGATCAGCCCGAAGACGTGGTGAGCGCCGAAGATCGTCCGCAGGTCGAGGGCCGTGCCGTCGTGTGCAAGCGCCTCAAGCCCGTGGCGGTCGAGGCCATCGTGCGCGGCTACCTGGCCGGCACCGGCTGGAAGGAATACAAGCAATCCGGCACCGTGTGCGGCATCAAGCTGCCGGCTGGCCTGCAGGAGGCATCGAAGCTGCCCGAGCCGATCTTCACGCCGTCCACCAAGGCCGCCGTTGGCGACCACGATGAAAACATCAGTTTCGACGAGCTTAGTGGCAGGATCGGCGCCGAGCTGGCCGGCCAGGTACGCGATACCGCCATCAGGCTGTACAAGGCCGCGGCCGAGTTTGCCGCGACGCGCGGCATCATCATCGCCGATACCAAGTTCGAGTTCGGCCTCGACGAGCACGGTGTGCTGACGCTGATGGACGAGGCACTGACACCGGATTCGTCGCGCTTCTGGCCGGCCGACAGCTACCAGGAAGGCAGCAACCCACCGAGCTTCGACAAACAGTTCGTGCGCGACTGGCTCGAATCGACCGGCTGGAACAAACAACCGCCGGCGCCGGAACTTCCTGTGGAGGTCGCGGTCAGAACCGCTGAGAAGTATCGCGAAGCGTTGGACAAGCTTGCGCGTTAAGTCTCCCTCCCTTGTGTTGACTGCAGCCTTCCGGTAAAAACCGGAAGGCTTTTTTTTGCCTCGCGGCAGTGCCGCCCAGGGGTGACCCGTACGGCTTGTCCGCTCATCCCGGCCGGTGCCGGCCACATCGGCGCGAAGCGCCGCCAGGCTTGTCCCGTACAGCTAAAAACATGACGCAATCCCGCCTCGTTTACACCAGGGTTTTCTGTTAGTCTTCCGACGTTTAACGCCACTTTTTCACCCGCGATGCTCGATGTCACCCACCTGTCAGGCTTTGTCGATTGGTTTCGTTCCTCCGCGCCCTATATTCATGCCTTCCGCGGCAAGACCTTCGTCGTCGCCTTTGGCGGCGAAGTGGTGCAGGACGGCAGCTTCTATTCGCTGACGCATGACCTGAATCTGCTGGTCAGCCTCGGCGTGCGGCTGGTGCTGGTGCACGGCACGCGGCCGCAGATCGAGGCCGAGATGAAGGAAAAGGGCCTCGAATCAACCTACCACAACGGCATCCGCCTGACCGACGCCGATGCGCTCGAATGCGCCAAGCAGGCCGTTGGCCAGGTGCGGGTGGAGATCGAGGCCGCGCTGTCCATGGGCCTGCCCAATTCGCCGATGGCGGGGGCCGACATCCGTGTCGCCAGCGGCAACTATGTCACCGCCCAGCCGATGGGCGTGCGCCACGGCATCGATTTCGCCTACACCGGCCAGGTGCGCAAGATCAACACGATGATGATCAACGGCAGCCTCGACGATGGCGAAATCGTGCTGCTGTCGCCGCTGGGCTATTCGCCAACGGGCGAGGTGTTCAACCTGACCGTGGAGAACGTCGCGGCCGAAGCGGCCGTGTCGCTCAAGGCCGACAAGCTGATCTATCTGATCGATACGCCCGGCGTGATCAACCTGCACGGCGAGCTGCTGCCCGAGCTGACCGCGCAGAAGGCGCAGAAGATACTCGATATCGCGACCGATCTTGCCGAGGACATCCGTTTCTACCTGCCCGGCGCGATCAAGGCTGCCCGCAATGGCGTGCCGCGCGCGCACCTGATCAGCCGCCATGTCGACGGCGGCCTGCTGATGGAGCTGTTCACGCGCGAAGGTATCGGTACGATGGTGACGGCCGAGCCGCAGGAGCAGATCCGGGTGGCGACCATCGACGACGTCGGCGGTATCATCGCGCTGATCGAGCCGCTGGAGGAGGAGGGGATTCTGGTCAAGCGCAGCCGCGAGCTGCTGGAGATGGAAATCAGCCAGTTCACGGTGCTCAAGCGCTACGACATGGTGATCGGCTGCGTCGCGCTGTACCGCTACCCCGAGAACAATATGGCGGAACTCGCCTGTCTGGCCGTATCGCCCGATTATCGGGACCGTGGCCTCGGCGACAAGCTGTTGCAGGATGTCGAGCGCCAGGCACGGCGCCTCGGCATCGAACGGCTGTTCGTGCTGACCACGCGCACCACGCACTGGTTCATCGAGCGTGGATTCGAACATGCGAATGTCGATGTGCTCCCACAGGAGCGGCAACGTTTCTATAATTACCAGAGAAGGTCCAAGGTTTTTATAAAAACATTGTAGGGGACGGCATGAGTCGTGTGCTGAAGTTGAGCCTGGTGTGGTGCCTGTCCTGTCTGTCGAGTGCGGTGTTACAGGCGCGCGAGCTGTCGTTCGCGGTCGAGCCTTTCCTTACGCCGCGCTCGCTGATCAGCGCGTTTCAGCCGATGCGCGACTATGTGGGTGCGCAGACCGGCAACAAGGTGGTGCTGGTCACCGCGAAGAATTACGACGACTATCTCGATCGCCTGTTCAAGGGCGAATTCGATCTCGCCATCATCGGCCCGCATTCGGCTCTGCTGGCCGCCCAGCGGGCCGGCTACGTGCCGCTGCTGAAGGCGGAAGGCGCGCTGCACGCGGTGGTGCTGGTGCGCAAGGATTCGCCCTATCAGCGCCTGACGGACCTCAAGGGCCAGCTGGTCGCCTTTCCCGACGAGCTGACCGTCACCTCGATGCTCGGCGGCGAGCTGTTCAAGCAGGCCGGGCTGGTGCAGGGGCGCGACATCACCTTTCGCCATAACGACTACCACAATACGGCCGCCATGATGCTGCTGCGCGATGAGGCTGCGGCGGCCGTGGTGGCCGATTCCGCGCTGCTGCCGATGTCGCCGGAAATCCGTGCCGGCATTCGCGTGCTGGCGGAGAGCAAGGGGGTGCCGCAGATGGTGCTGCTGGCGCACCCCTCCCTCAGCGCCGACGAGCGCCGTGGCGTTGCCGAGGCCGTTGCGGGCTTCGATCAGTCGCGCCCGCCGGCACACAATTTCCTTGCCCTGATCGGCATCAGCATGACACGCCCGCTGTCCGATGCCGACATCAAGCAGGTCACCCCCTATGTCGAGGCGCTCAAGCGCCATCTGGAGCTCAAATAAGGTGACCCGTCGCTTCACGCCGTTGCGTACCAAGCTGATCACGGTCACCCTGATCGTCCAGCTGAGCCTGCTGGGCCTGCTCGCCGCCAATATGTCGCGCGTGTGGGACCGTGTGGCGCAAGAATCGGTTGGCCGGCGTGTTGCCGAGCTCAACGTGCTGCTCAACGCGGCGCTGGCGCCGGCGCTGGCGGCGCAGGATTTTGCCGCCGGCTTCGACCTGATGGAAGAGATGCGCGAAGGGCGCCAGATCGAGTACCTGGTGCTGTCAGACCGCCGCGGCAAGGTCGTCGCCGCCAGCGGCTGGAACACGCGCCAGGCGCTGCCGCCGGTGTCGACGCTGACGGATATCGGCCGCAGCGGCGAGCTGTTCCATGTCTCGGCCCCGGTCATGCTCGCCGGCCAGCGCTATGGCGAACTGCGCTACGGCTTCTCCACCGGCTACCTGGCTGAGTCGATGGGCCGGTTGTTCTGGCAGACCGTGATCATCGCGCTGATCAGCATCATCGTCTCGTCGACGGTGCTGATCCTGTTCGGGCTCAAGCTCACGCGCGCGCTGACCAAGCTCATGCACGCCACCGACGTGGTGGCCGCAGGCGAGGCCGAGCTCGAGCTCGACTACGACCGCAACGATGAAATCGGCCAGCTCGTCGATCACTTCAACGGCATGGCCGGCGCCCTGCGCGAGCGTATCGCCGCACTCAAGCGCAGCGAACAGCGCCTCAACGCGATCGCCAACTACACCTACGGCTGCGAGCTGTGGGTGAGCCAGCGTGGCCGGCTCAAATGGGTCAATCCGGCGGTCGAGCGGCTGACCGGCTACTCCCCCGATGAATGCATGACCATGCCCGATTTTCCTGCGCCGCTGATCATGGAGTGCGACCGTGCCGATGTGTTGAGGCGTCTGCGCAACGGGCTCGACTCATCCGGGCAGGACATGGAATTCCGCGGCTTGCGCAAGGACGGCAGCGAGTACTGGGGCGCCGTGTCGTGGCACCCGATCTACAGTTCCAGCGGGGAGAATCTCGGCATTCGCGCCAGCGTGCGCGATGCAACCGAAATCAAGGATACGCAGCTCGTGCTGTCCGAGGCCGTGATCGAGCTCCAGCATGCGCAGGCCCTGCAACAGCGCTACCTGGACAAGGCCGAGGCGGAGAAGGCGCGCTTGAGCGCATTGCTCGGCGCCATGTCGATCGGCATCCTGTTCGTCGATCACGACGAGCGCGTGGTCTACCACAATTCGAGCTTCTCCGAGCTGTGGGGCATGCCCGCAGGCCGGCTGCTGATCGGCATGCACTTCGTCGATGCCATGCGGCAGTCGGGCAACCAGCCCGAGGTATGTTTCCTCGGCTCGGAACACGATGTGGGACGGGCGCTCGAAGGCGGCCATGCGCCGCTCGAACTCGACATGCAGGATGGGCGCGTGATCCGTCATTCCTACCAGTCGGTGACGGGCGAGCAGGGCGCCGCGCTGGGCCGGGTGTGGGTGTTCGAGGATGTGACCGAGCGCCATCGCACGGCCGAGCGCCTGGTCTACCTTGCCGAACGCGATTCGCTGACCGGCCTCTACAATCGCTATCGCTTCCAGGAGGACCTGGCGCGGCTGCTGGCCGATGCCGAGCGCAACAAGCGCTGCGTCGGGCTGATGTTCTTCGACCTTGATGAATTCAAGTACGTCAACGACACCTTTGGTCACGGTGCCGGCGACAGCATGTTGATCCGTGTGGCCCAAGCGATCTCGGGCCACGTGCGGCGCAACGAAACGCTCTACCGGCTGGGGGGCGACGAGTTCGCGCTGCTGGTGCCCGAGCTCGATGAGCAGAGCCTCGCGCCGCTGGCCGAGCGGCTGGTCGAGTCCGTTGGCCGCATCACGGTCGCCTACGAAGGGCAGAACCTGCGCATGGGGACCAGCGTCGGCGTGGCGCTGTTCCCGCAGCACGCGAGCAGCGGCGAGGAGCTGGTCGCCAACGCCGATATGGCGATGTATCAGGCCAAGGCCGCCGGCAAGAATACCTGGCGCCGCTTCAGCCCGGACCAGAACATCGCACGCGAGGTGGTGGACCGCTGGAGCTGGTCCGAGCGCATCCAGCACGCGCTCGATCAAGGTCTGTTCGAGCTGCATTTCCAGGGCATCTACGAGGTCAGCGGGCCACGCCTGACCCATCTTGAGGCGCTGTTGCGCATGCGCGACCAGCACGACAGCAACAAGCTCATCTCGCCCGTGCAGTTCATCCCGGTGGCCGAGAAGACCGGCAAGATACTGGCGATCGATCGCTGGGTGATCCGCAGCGTGGTCGAGCGCCTCGCCGACAACCCGAGCCTGCCGCCGGTGTCGGTCAACATCTCCGGACGCTCCTTCGATGATCCTACCCTGCCCGGCTATATCGCCGAGCTGCTGGTGAGCCACGGCGTGCGGCCCGAGCGGCTGTATGTCGAGGTGACGGAGACCGCCGCGGTGTCCGACCTGCACGACGCCCAGCAATTCATCGATGCCTTGCGCGAGACCGGCTGCCACGTCTGCCTGGACGACTTCGGCGCCGGTTTCGCCTCGTTTGCCTATCTCAAGCACCTCAAGGCCGATGTGCTCAAGATCGACGGTGCTTTCGTGCGCGACATCACGCACGACAACGATTCGCAGATCTTCGTGCAGGGCATCGTCGCCATGGCGCATGGCATGGGCAAGCTGACCGTGGCCGAATTCGTCGAGAATCGCGAGACGCTCGACATGCTGAGGAACTTCGGCGTGGACATGGTACAGGGCTTTTTCCTTGACAAGCCTCAAGCTGACCACCCCGCATTGGCCAGCCCCGCGCCGGCCGCACCCGCCCAGCCGGCGCTATAATAGTCATCAGTTTCGACGAGAAGGCGCCCGGCGTGGTTTGCCGACTTGTCATCTTTTTGTAATCAAAGGGCGATAACATCTGCCCGCCGCAAAGGAAGTCGACATGGCAAGAATGGTTAACTGCGTGAAGCTGGGCCGCGAGGCTGAGGGCCTGGATTTTCCGCCGCTACCCGGTGAGCTGGGCAAGCGTGTGTACGAAAACGTCTCCAAGGAGGCCTGGCAGGGTTGGGTCAAGCACCAGACCATGTTGATCAACGAGAACCGTTTGAGCCTGGCCGACGCGCGCGCGCGCAAGTACCTGCAAGACCAGCTCGAAGCCTATTTCTTCGGCCCGGGCGCGGACATGCCGCAAGGCTTTGTGCCGCCCAGCCACTAAAAAACACAAGTGGGACGCGGCTGTTCGCCGCCGTCCCGCACAGACCGGCAGACCCGATGAACGCGATTGCTCCCGTCACGACACCCAGCGACCTTTTCCTCAACCGCGAACTCAGCCTGCTGGCCTTCAACCGCCGCGTGCTCGCACAGGCGGAAGATGCAAGCGTGCCGTTGCTCGAGCGTCTCAAGTTCCTCTGCATCGTATCCAGCAACCTCGATGAATTCTTCGAGGTACGCGTCTCCTGGCTGAAGGAAAGTATCCGCCTGCATGCCAATGTGGCCGGGCCCGACGGGCTATCCGCCAACCAGCAGCTGCAGCTTGTGGCGCAGCAGACCCACGACATCGTCGAACGCCAGTACCGGCTGCTGCGCGAAACGCTGATTCCCCAGCTGGCCGATCACGGCGTGCACTTTCTGCGCCGCACCAGCTGGAGCGATGAACAGCGCGCCTGGGTGCGCGAGTTCTTCTTCCGCGAGCTGGCGCCGATTCTCACGCCGATCGGGCTCGATCCGTCGCACCCCTTCCCGCGCGTGCTCAACAAGAGCCTCAACTTCGCCGTCGAGCTCGAGGGCAAGGATGCCTTCGGCCGCGAGTCGCGCATCGCCATCGTGCAGGCGCCGCGCGTGCTGCCACGCGTGATCAAGATGCCGGCGGCCATTGCCGGCGTCGAGCATGGCTTCGTGTTCCTGTCGTCCATCCTGCATGCCCACGTGGACGAGCTGTTCCGCGGCATGCACGTGGTTGGCTGCTACCAGTTCCGCGTCACGCGCGACACCGATCTGTCGGTCGACGAGGAAGATCTGAAAGACCTGCGCACGGCGCTGCAGGGCGAGCTCATGCACCGCCAGTTTGGCATGGCCGTGCGGCTCGAGGTGTCGGACGGCTGCCCGCAGCATGTCATCGATTTCCTGCTCGAACAGTTCGAGCTCGAACGCACCGATCTCTACCGCGTCGATGGCCCGGTCAACCTGGTGCGCCTGATGCATGTGCCCGACAAGGTCGACCTGCCCGAGCTCAAGTACGCGCCCTTCTTCGCCACCACGCCGGCCGCGCTGGTCAAGGCTCCGGACATGTTCAGCGCGATCCGCAAGGGTGACGTGCTGTTGCACCACCCGTTCCAGAGTTTCACGCCGGTCATCGAGTTCCTGCAGGAGGCGGCGGCCGACCCGGCCGTGGTCGCGCTCAAGATGACGGTGTACCGCACCGGCACCGATTCGGCGCTGATGGAGGCGCTGATCGCCGCTGCCCGCGCCGGCAAGGAGGTGACGGTGGTGGTCGAGCTGATGGCGCGCTTCGACGAAGAGGCCAACATCAACTGGGCGGCGCGGCTCGAAGATGCCGGCGCCCACGTGGTGTACGGCGTGGTCGGCTACAAGACCCACGCCAAGATGCTGATGGCGGTGCGCCGCGAGGATGGCGGCCTGCGCCGCTATGTGCACCTCGGCACGGGCAACTACCACCAGCGCACCGCCAAGCTGTATACCGATTTTGGCCTGTTCACCTGTAACGAAGAGATCTGCGCCGACGTCAACGACGTGTTCGTGCAGCTGACCGGGCTCGGCCACGCGAGCCAGCTCAAGCGGCTGTGGCAGTCGCCGTTCTCGATGTTCGAACAGCTGGAGCGCGCCATCCGCAACGAGATCAACGTCGCACGCGCCGGCCGTCATGCCGCGATCACCGCCAAGATGAACTCGTTGCTCGAACCCAAGGTGATTAACCTGCTGTACGAGGCGTCGCAGGCCGGCGTCAAGGTGCAGCTGATCATCCGCGGCGTGTGTGCGCTGAAGCCCGGCATCCCCGGTGTGTCCGAGAATATCCAGGTGCGCTCGCTGGTCGGGCGCTTTCTTGAGCACACGCGCATCTTCTATTTCCTCAACGACCATGCCGAGGATGTCTACCTGTCGAGTGCCGACTGGATGACGCGCAATGTGTTCCGCCGCATCGAGATTGCCTTCCCCATTCTCGACCCCAAGATCAAGAAGCGCGTGATCCGCGAGGGCCTGCGCCCTTATCTGGTGGACAACGTGCAGGCCTGGGAGATGAACGCCGACGGCGTGTACCGGCGCAAGACCTCGCGCAGCGGCATTCCACGCTTTGCCCAGCAATACCTGATGGAAGAGCTGGCCAAGGGCTGAGCGGCCCGGCTGCGCGCCATCGCGCCCGATTTCCACTACCGAGACCCCGACCATGGATCTGATTCTGTGGCGTCATGCCGACGCCGAGGATGGCAATCGCGAGAACGATCTGGCCCGTGTGCTGACCCCAAAGGGCGTGAAGCAGGCCGAGAAGATGGCGTCGTGGCTGCGCGAGCGCCTGCCCGACCGCTACACCGTGATCTGCAGCCAGGCGGCACGGGCGCAGCTGACGGCACGCGCGCTGACCGAACGCTTTCAGGTGATGCCCGAGCTCAACCCCGGTGCCGGCTTTGCCTCGGTGCTCGCGGCGGCTGACTGGCCCGAGTCGCCCAAGGCGGTCGTCGTTGTCGGGCACCAGCCCTCGCTCGGCGAGGTGGCGGCCTTCCTGCTGGCGGGCGAGGCGTCGAGCTGGCCGCTGCGCAAAGGCGCGGTGTGGTGGATCAGCAACCGCGTGCGGCAGGAGGCGGCGCAGAACGTGCTGCGCGTCGCCATTTCGCCCGAACTGCTCTAGGCCTGCACCGTCATTTCATGCGATAGGCGCAATAACCTGGCCGTGGGCCGACCTGCGGATGATTGCGGCAGGTGTTCGGCCGCTTGTCGTAGATCGTGCAACGGCGGCTTTTCGCATCGAGGAACACACAGTCGCCGTTGGCGCGGCGCGCCAGCGTGAAGGTGCTGGTCTTGAAGTTGAAATGCTCGATCACGCCGGCCTTGTCGAGCCGCCTGGCGATCTGCTTGGCTGGTTCGGCCTCGGCTTCGAATGCATCCACCACCTCCATGCGCACCAGGTCGGCGAGCTTGACCTCGGCCGGCATCGTGCAGCAGGTCGCGATGCAGCCCTCGCACAGGCCGGCGCGGTATTTGAGCCAGGTGTCGGTGCGGTCGAGGTTGGAGAGATGGACGACTTTCTTCATGGCTTACGGCCCCGGGTACGGCGACAAAGCGCGCGATTATCCAGCAAATTGAGGGACTTGGCAGCGCCATTCGTCTGCGCTGCGGGTCGAAATCGCGGGCCCGGCCGGTTACAATGGCCTCCTTTCCCGCAGGCCAGGCCACGCACTCATGCAAGCACCGTTACCGATCCGCGATGGCGTGGCGCCGAGCTACCTGTGGTTGCCCGATGAGCCCTGGCCGATGCTGCTGCCGTTTCTGCGCGCGCGCTTTCCCGATGTCGCCGAGGCCAGCTGGCTGTCGCGCATGGCACGCGGCGAGGTGGCGGATGACCGTGGTGTGCGCCTCGCGCCCGACAGCGCCTACCCGCGCGGCCGCTGCATCTACTATTACCGCGAGCTCGACGACGAGACGCCGATCCCGTTCGAGGCAACCATCGTCTATCAGGACGAGCACCTGCTGGTCGCCGACAAGCCGCACTTCCTGCCGGTGATCCCGACCGGCCGCTTCCTGCACGAAACGCTGCTGGTGCGGCTGAAGAAGCAGACCGGGCTCGCCGACCTGACGCCGATCCATCGCATCGATCGCGAGACGGCCGGCATCGTCGTCTTCTCGCGCCGGCGCGAGAGCCGTGGTCGTTACCAGTCGCTGTTCCAGCAGCGCGCGATCGACAAGGTGTACGAGGCGCTGGCACCGAGCCTGCCCGATGCCCGGCTGCCGCTGGTGTACCGCAGCCGTATGGTGGACGGCACGCCGTTCTTCCGCATGCAGGAGGTCGCGGGCGAACCCAATTCGGAAACCGCGATCGAGGTGATCGAGCGGCGCGGCGAGCTGACACTGTACCGGCTGCGGCCCTTGACCGGGCGCAAGCACCAGTTGCGCGTGCATCTGGCCGGGCTTGGCATCCCCATCGTCAACGATGCGTTCTACCCGGCCGCACTGCCCTGCAAGGGCGACGACCTGTCGGCGCCACTCAAGCTGCTGGCGCGCTCGCTGCGCTTTACCGACCCGCTGAGCGGCGCCGAGCGCGTGTTCGAGAGTTCGCGCGAGTTATGATGGCTTTCTGCTAAGCTGTGCGCCCGATGAATACCCAGCCCGCCATGCCTGACCTCCTTTATCTGCGTGCCTATCCCGAGCGCCTGCAGCAACAGGCTCGCGCCCTGCTCGCGGAAGGGCGGCTGGGCGCGATGATCGAGGCCAAATACCCGCAGCGGCACGCGGTACAGACCGATCGCGCGCTGTACGATTACGCGGTCGAGCTCAAGAACGAGTTCCTGCGCAACGCGCCGCCGCTGAGCAAGGTCGCCTACGACAGCAAGCTCAGCGTGCTGCACAATGCGCTCGGCCTGAACACGGCGATCTCGCGCGTGCAGGGCGGCAAACTCAAGGCGAAGAAGGAAATCCGCATCGCCGGCCTGTTCCGTGACGGGCCGCCCGAGTTCCTCAGGATGATCGTCGTGCACGAGCTGGCGCATCTCAAGGTAAGGGACCATGACAAGGCCTTTTACCAGCTGTGCAGCCACATGGAACCCGCCTACCATCAACTCGAATTCGATCTGCGGCTCTACCTGACGCACCGCGAGGCGTGCGGTCGGAGTCAGGACAGCTGACCCCTGCCCTGCAAGCCAATCCCCGCGCAGCCTGCAGCCTGCCTGCAGGGAGCGCTGCCATTGGCCCGCCGGGCAAACCATGAATGAAGGAAACACCGTCGATGAAGTGCTACCACTCCGCCACCGTCGGGCCCAACAAGGCCGCGCTCCAGATTGCGCTGCGCAAGGCCTATTCGATCAATACCGATACCTGCATCGCACTGCCCGAACTGCGCCTGCTCGAAGGCGTGTTGGGCGAGATACTCGGCGAGCGTGCGGTGAAGTTCCTGAAGAAGGACCACAAGGCGCAGTATTTCGGCAAGCCACTGCGCATCACCACCCCCAAGATCGACGTCGGCGTACTGTATGGCGCGATCATCGCGGCCTATGTCGACATGGCGCAGCTCGACGCGCTGGCCGCCAAGTACCCGAAGCAGACCTTCATCTACCTGGCGCCCGATGACGAGGCCCTGGCGGCGTATCTGGCAAAGCACGCGTCAATGGCCATCTGAGCCGCGTTCCCGCAGGCCTGCGAGCACCGCACGATTGACGGTGGCGGCAGCAGCCTGGGCACTGGCGTAGTTCGGATGCAGGCCGTCCGGCCCCGGTACGAACTGCTCCCATGCCGGCACCACGGTCGCGCCGCGCTCCGCCATGGCTTGCGCATAGCGAGCACGCATCGTCTCGTAGGCCGCCGCCGGGGTCAGCTGCAGCACATGGTGCAACGCCGGCTCGTGCAGCCGGGCAAACGGCGGGTAGGCCAGCACGAAGGGCGTGATCTGCCTCGCCCGCGCGGCTGACACCAACGCGGCGACCTGCTCGCCGACGCGTTCTGGATGATCGAAAAACTCGGCACTGAGCCCGATCACCAGGCAAGCCGGGGGATGCTCGCGCAGCAGGCCCAGCAGCGCCTCGGCCTGGAGCTGGAAGTCCGTGCTCGGTGCCCCGCCGCTGGCGGCGCTGAACCAGCTGATGCCGCTCTCGCCGCTGCTGGCGTAGAGCGCGTAGGCCAGGCCCCGCGCCAGCGGATCGACAGCGGCAGGCGGGTGCTGCCCGTGCTGGGCGCCGTGGTCCGGCCGTAGCTGGTCGGATTCGAACGAGGCACCGACCAGCATGCACACCTGTGCCAAGGGCGCGGCCTGGGCCGGCGTTGCGGCCAGCGCCACCGCCGCGAGCATCCACATCGTCACCAACAGCGGTTTTTTGGGCACGGCATGACTCCATCTAGGGGCGTGGAATGGCCTGCCGCGTGCTGCGGCCGGCCGATGGTATGCCCGATGATTGTAGCCAATCCGGCCCGGCCTGGCCTGGCTAGGTCCAGTGTTGAGGCGGGGACCCGTTCCGCTCAGGGCTTGGGCGAGGTGTATTGGGCGACGATGCGGGCGAGCTGGCCGGACTTGCGCAGTTTTTCGAGCGCATCCTGCAGCTTGGTGGCGATTGCGGGGTCGGATTTGAGGTTCAGTGCGTAGTAATAGGCGCCCTGATCCGAGAGCGGCAGCAGCTTCACCGCGCGGTCGGGCGATGCGCCTGCCTTGTAGAGCTCCCAGGCCATGCCGACCTCGGTGTTGACCACGGCCTGCACCACGCCGCGCAGCAGCAGCAGGGTGATGGCGGCGTCCGAGCTGTCCTGCAGCATCGCATCGGCCTGGACATCCTTGCCGAGCAGGTCGCTGATCGAGGCCTCGCTGCGCACGACGCCGATGCGGTAGTGGTTCAGGTCCTCGTAGTGCTTGATGCCCAGATCGCTCTCGCGCAGGCCGAATACCCAGGTGGCGCGCGGCAGGATCGGGCCGATCCAGGTGAAGCTCTGCTCGCGCTCGGGCTTGCGCGCGGTGGTGTAGACCAGCGTGTTGGGCCGGTTCAGCGCCATGGCGTAAGCGCGTGCCCAGGGCACCAGCTCGAAACGGCAGTCGAGCGCGGCCTCGCTGCACATGGCGCGCAGCAGATCGGTCGAGATACCGCGCACCTTGCCCTGATCGAGGTAGTTGTAGGGTGGCCATTCCTCGGTGTAGGCGACCAGATCGGCGGCAGAGGCTGAGCCGATCCAGAGCAGGGAGGCAGCGAGGAGGGCGGACTTATTCATATCCGTCAATTCGAATATATCAAACTAAATGTGATGATAAATCGTCCTAGCTAGGACTACAAGAACGCCGGCGCTGGCGTATCCGCCAATGGCTGGGTGACGTGGCTGGGAACGGCCATGGGCATGGCATTGATTCAAATCGACGTAACAATGTATTGGTATGGTGCGTCGTTCTTCTTTGTGTGCCTCGATCACCCCCCCATGATGAAATTTCTGACCTGCTCCGCCGCGCTTGCTTGCACCGCGCTGCTGTCCGCCTGCAACAACGACACCGCAGGCGACAGCGCCACCCCCACCTATTACCAGACCAAGACCCCCTATGCGCCGCAGCAGGCCATGGGCAGCTACGAAGCTGCGCCGGCCGGCTTCACGCCGATCTACACCGAGATGATGGCGCGCCACGGCTCGCGCGGCCTGTCCAGCCTCAAGTACGACCTGGCGGTCTATAACATGTGGCAAAAGGCCTCGGCGGATGGCGCGCTGACCGAGCTCGGCGCCAGGCTCGGGCCCGACGTGCTCAAGCTGATGAAGGCCAATTTCCTGCTCGGCTATGGTGTCGCGGGCATTGCCAAGCCCGGCTACGGCAACGAGACCCAGCTCGGCATCGACGAACACCGCCAGCTGGCCGTGCGCCTGCTGCAACGCCTGCCCACGCTGTTCAAGGCTGTCGGTGACAGTGCCGCAACCACGCCACGGCAGATCGTCACTGTGACGTCGGGGGTCGATCGCGCGGTTGACAGCGGCGGTTTCTTCGTCGATTCGCTCAAGACGAGCCAGCCTAATCTCGCTGCGTTGATCACACTGTCGCCCGCCCCGGCGCCCTACTCCGCGGCCGTGCCGGTGGCCCAGCCAGCCGGCACCAACCGCTTCCTGCTGTATTTCCACAAGCTGGTGCCGGCAACCGACCTCGTCACCGACACGGCCGACCCGTTCTACAAGACTTACCAGGACAGCCAGGCCTTCCAGGCCTATGGCAAGGATGCGGACCAGGCCGCCAAGCAAGCCGCGATTCTCGCTGACCCCACTGCCAAGGCGGCCGGCCGTGCGGTGCTCGAGCGCCTGTTCAGCAAGGCTTTCGTTGACAAGATCGACAGCGGCGCCTACAGCTTCGCCAATACCGGCGCCATGACCTTCGCCAGCGACGACGGCAAGTTCACCAGCACGCTGAACGGCGATGGCAAGACCGCGATCAAGAGCCTGGCCGACGCCGGCTCGCTGATCTACGAGCTGTATTCGATTGCGCCGGCGCTGAAGCACGAGGCGCCTGTCGATTTCCTGCCCTACCTGCCGGCGGAGCAGGCGCGCTATTTCGCCGCCGTCAACGATGCATCGGACTTCTACAGCAAGGGCCCGGGCATCAGCGAGAAGGGCGACGTTACCTACCGCATGGCGCAGATACTCGAAGACGATTTCTTCAACGAGGTCGATGCCATCGCGCAAGGTGACCTGCGCCACGCCGCCAAGCTGCGCTTCGCCCATGCCGAGATCGTCATCCCGTTCGCCTCGAAGATGGGGCTCAAGGGTGTGCAGCAGCAGGCGCCGCTGGCCAGCCTGTACAGCTACGACAACAACCCGTGGCGTGGCGAATACGTGTCACCGATGGCCGCCAATATGCAGTGGGATGTTTACCGCGATGCGCGCGGCACGCTGCTGGTGAAGATGCTCTACAACGAGAAGGAAACCGACTTCAAGGCCGCCTGCGACGGCGCCAGATACGCGCCGGCCAGCCATTTCTACGACTATGGCAAGCTTAAGCAATGCTACGGCCACACGCCCAAGGCGTGATGCTTAAGGCGTAACAGGCTGCAGCAGGCAAAACACCAGCCACGACGGCTGGTGTTTGTTTTTCCGTGACGACTGCCGTGTCGGCACAAGGTGTTGGCGGGCCCATCAGGGTGAGTATTGATGCTGGATGCGGGCGATCTCGCCGCTGTCCTGCAGCTTGGTCACGGCAGCGCCGAGCGCGTTGATGGTCTCCGGTGTGGCCGTCTTGCGCGACAGGTGCAGCCAGAAATATTGCTTCTCCAGCGGGATCGGCGGCGCCAGCTCGGCCGGTGAATGGCCCAGCGCCAGGGCCGCGCCACGGATGCCGTAGTCGGTGCTGAGCACCGCATCCACCCGGCCCGCCAGCAGCATCTTCAGGCTGTGCTCGTGGTTGTCGGTGGTATAGCGGATGATGTTTTTTCGCGCCGTCACACGCGCATCGATCGGGAAGCTCCTGACCACCGCCAGCACCGCGCCGTCGAGCGCCTGCAGCGATCGATAGGGGCGTTGGGCCAGGCTATAGATGCCTGTCGGCATGCCGATCACCGGCGCTACCTGGATCGCAACCTGGCGGAGCTCGTCGTTGGTGAAGCGCAGGGTCATGTCCGCCGTGCCGGTCCTCAGGCTCAGCACGGTGCGCGCATAGGGCACGACCTGGTTGTCGTGCTCCAGGCCGGCGGTATCGGCAATCAGATTGCCGATCTCGTACATCATGCCGCCCTTGCCGCGCCTATCCTCGTAACCGAACGGCTCGCTCTTGATGGTCTCGATCCGCAACCTGCCCGCCTCCACGGCGGTTGAAGTGGCGAGCAACAGCGTCAGCAGCAGGGTCGAGAGGGTTCGCGTCATTCAATGGCAACGGAAGAAGGCTCGCCTTCCAGTGTAAACCATGGTACGAAGGCGACGAAGCCCAATGGATGAGGCGGCGAGGCCGACGCGGCTCCCGCCTTGCATGAAGAAGGTGGGCTGGGACGGCCCACCCGGAGTGCGATCAGGGTGCAGGGCCTGGCTGATCGGCACCATCAGGTGCTGATACGGCGCCGCCGGTTCCACGAGGTAGCGGCCAGCGGCATCGGCCTGCTTCGGTACTGGCCGTGGAACGCCGGATCAGCCCGGCACCCGGCCCTTTACCGCGTGGGCGCGGGCGCTGTAGGTGATGCTGCCGTCACCCGCCGTCGGAAGGCTGGTGCGCAGCTGTGCCTTCAGCTTGTCGGTATCGGCCGGCGCCATGGCGGCCAGCGTGGCGCCGACACTCGGCCCGCCGAGCACGATGCGCCAGAAATCGTCAAAGCTGGCGTAGCTGCGCTCCACCTCGATCGCCGTCGTCTGCACCTCGGTCAGCCCGGCCGCCTGCCACAAGGTCTGCAGCACCTCGATGCGCGATGCCTCGGGGCTCGGCGGCGCCGGCACGCTGTAGCCGAGCCCGGTGATCGCCAGCCGCAGCGCGTTGTAAGGGAAGCCGCCGCCATGCATGTCCCAGGCATAGGCCGCCGCCGTGCCGCCGGGCGCCAGCACCCGCGCCATCTCCGCCACACCCCTGGCGGGCTCCGGCACAAAGAAGATCACCAGCGGCATCACCGCGACATCGAATGCGTCGTCGGCAAATGGCAGCGCCATCGCATCACCCGTCTGCAATTGTGCCGCCGCCAGCGCCGGCCGCTGCCGCGCGAATACCAGCTGCTCGGCCGACGGATCGACCCCATGCACGACCGCCGGTGCACACCGCGTCACCAGCATCTCGGTAAATGCACCGTTGCCGCAACCCACATCCAGCCAGCGCGCCTCGCTGGCCGGCGCCAGCCAGTCGATAAAACGCTCGCCAGCCAGCTGGCTCCATTTGCCCATGTAGTCTTCATAGGCCGCACCGTTGTCAAAGCGGATCTGGATGTCGCTCATGCATAGTCTCCGGGGTGAGGTTGGGGGGATTCATTGGCGTGCCGCCACGTAACGGCCGAAACTGTCGAGGATTGCCTGCCAGCCGGCGCGCTGCTGCTCGACGGGAAAGGTGTTTTCGCTGTCAAAGGTGACCGTCACCCGCACACCCTCCACGCCGTTGGCAAACTCAACTTGCGCCATGCGGTCGCCAAAACGGTATTCGATCAACTGCAACGGCTCGATACGCGTATACGTGCCGGCAAAATCAAAACCCATACTGCCATCCTTCGCCTCCATCCGCGACGAAAACGCGCCGCCAACGCGCAAATCGACGCTGGCGCGGGTGGTGTGCCAATCTTCCGAGGCCGCATTCCAGAGCGTGATGTCGTCTGGTGTGGTATAGGCGCGCCAGGCTTGCTCGATCGGGGCGCGGACGGTGGTGCTGACGGTGATTTTCATGGCAGTTCTCCGGTCGTCTTGTTTGCTGGAGAGTGTGGCATGAATCAGCAGGGGAGGGGGCAATGGATCGTACATCGATGGCAGCTTGCAGGGCACGCTGTACGGCCTTGATGCTTAGCCTGCAGCCCGCGTGGTAATTGGCTTACAGCGCTACCTATAGCAGGGGGGAAACGGCATCTACCTGGCTTACCATATCGCCGCGGAGCAGCCGAAGCGGCCGCCCCCCTCAGTGCGCCTCCTCCCAATTCCCCCCCACACCGGCTTCGGCCACCAGCGGCACCTTCAGCTCGGCGACGCCGGCCATCAGTTCGGGGAGCCGGGTTTTCACCCGGTCCATCTCGGCATCGGGCACTTCGAGTACCAGTTCGTCGTGTACCTGCATGATGATGCGGGTGGCGAGGCGGTCGGTTTCGAGCCAGCCTTGCACGGCGATCATGGCGAGCTTGATCAGGTCGGCGGCGGTGCCTTGCATCGGGGCGTTGATGGCGGCGCGCTCGGCGCCCTGGCGGCGCATCGGCTGGGCGGCGTTGATCTCGGGCAGCCACAGGCGGCGGCCGAACACGGTTTCGACGTAGCCGTGCTGCTTGGCCATCTCGCGCGTGCGGTCCATATAGGCCTTGACGCCGGGGTAGCGGGCGAAATAGCGGTCGATGTACATCTGCGCGGCGCTGCGCTCGATTTCGAGCTGGGCGGCGAGGCCGAAGGCGGACATGCCGTAGATCAGGCCGAAGTTGATGGCCTTGGCGTAGCGGCGCTGCTCGCTGGTGACGGCGGCGGGCTCGAGGCCGAACACTTCGGCGGCGGTGGCGCGGTGGATGTCCTCGCCGCGCGCGAAGGCGGCCAGCAGGTTTTCGTCGCCCGACAGGTGGGCCATGATGCGCAGCTCGATCTGCGAATAGTCGGCCGAGATCAGCTTGTGGCCGGGGGCGGCGACGAAGGCCTCGCGGATGCGGCGGCCCTCGCCGGTGCGCACCGGGATGTTCTGCAGATTGGGGTCGTTGCTCGCCAGCCGGCCGGTGATCGCCACGGCCTGCGCGTAGTTGGTGTGCACGCGGCCGGTGGCGGGGTTGATCATCAGCGGCAGCTTGTCGGTGTAGGTGGACTTGAGCTTGGCCATGCCGCGGTATTCGAGGATGAGCTTGGGTAGCGGGTAGTCGTGCGCGAGCTTTTCGAGCACGTCCTCGTCGGTGCTCGGCGCGCCCTTGGGCGTCTTCTTGATCACCGGCAGCTGCAGCCGCTCGAACAGGATCTCGCCGATCTGCTTGGGCGAGCCGAGGTTGAACGGCTGGCCCGCGGCATCGTAGGTGCGCTGCTCGATCTCCAGCATGCGCTGGCCGAGCTCGTGGCTTTGCTGGTTGAGCCGGTGCGGGTCGATCAGCACGCCGTTGCGCTCGATCTTGAACAGCACCTCGCGCACCGGCATCTCGATCGCCTCGTAGATGTGGCGGATCTTGTCGTCGAGCTGCGGGTAGAGCGCCTGGTGCAGCTGCAGCGTGATGTCGGCATCCTCGGCGCTGTAGTCGGTGGCGCGCTGCACGTCGACGGCGTCGAAGCCGATCTGCTTCGCGCCCTTGCCGCATACGTCCTCGTAGCTGATCGTGGTGGCGCCGAGGTGGCGCAGCGCGAGGTCGTCCATATTGTGCGTCTTGTGGCTTTCGAGCACGTAGGATTGCAGCAGCGTGTCGTGCGCGACGCCGGCGAGGTGGATGCCGTGGTTGGCCAGCACGTGCTGATCGTACTTGAGGTTCTGGCCGAGCTTGGGCTTGGCCGGGTTCTCGAACCAGGGCTTGAGCGCGGCCAGCGTGGCATCGAGATCGAGCTGATCGGGCACGCCGGCATAGCGGTGCGCGAGCGGGATGTAGGCCGCCTCGTGCGGCGTGACAGCGAGGCTGATGCCGACGATGCGCGCCAGCATCGGGTCGAGGCTGGTGGTTTCGGTGTCGACGCAGGTGAGTGCCGCCGCGTCGATCTTCCTGAGCCAGGCGTCGAGCTGCGCCTCGGTGGTGATGCACTCATAGTGGCGCGCGGCCTGTGCGGCAAAATCGAAGCCGGCCTGGGCCCCGCTCTGGGCGGGGCTCGCAGCCGGGCTGGGGGCTGCGACTGGCGCGGCTTGCGGGGCTGCGCCGGCCTGCAGCTCCTTGAGCCAGGTCTTGAATTCGTAACGGGTGAACAGCGCGAGCAGCGTGTCGCGGTCCTGCGGCAGCCAGCCTAGCTCGCCCGGCGCCGGGATGTCGCCGACGTCGCACTTGATGGTGACGAGCTTCCGGCCCATCGGCAGCCAGTCGAGCTTGTTGCGCAGGTTCTGGCCGACCACACCGCCGATCTTGTCGGCATTGGCGACGATATTGTCGAGCGAGCCGTATTCGGTGAGCCATTTCACCGCCGTCTTGGGGCCGCACTTGTCGACGCCGGGCACGTTGTCCACGGTGTCGCCGATCAGCGTCAGGTAATCGACGATCTGCCCCGGCGCCACGCCGAACTTGCCCTTCACGCCATCGATGTCGAGCGTCTCGCTGGTCATGGTGTTGACCAGCGTCACGTGCTCGTTGACGAGCTGGGCCATGTCCTTGTCGCCAGTCGAGACAATGGTCTTGATACCGTTGCGCCAGGCCTGCTCGGCCAGCGTGCCGATGACGTCGTCGGCCTCGACGCCGTCGACCATCAGCAGCGGAAAACCGAGCGCCCTGACCGCCGCGTGCACCGGCTCGATCTGGCTGCGCAGGTCGTCGGGCATCGGCGGGCGGTTGGCTTTGTAGTCGGGATACCAGTCGTCGCGGAAGGTCTTGCCTTTTGCGTCGAAAACGCAGGCGCTATAATCAGCCTGTACTTCCTTTTGCAGCTTGCGCAGCATATTGATCACGCCGTACAGGGCGTTTGTGGGCTCTCCAGCGGAATTCTTGAGATTCTGGATCGCGTGGAATGCGCGATACAGGTAGGACGAGCCATCTATCAGCAGTAGCGTTTTCATAGAAAAAGAATATTTATGAGCCTGAGTGAGAAGCTGCCCAAGATCCTGGACCCTGGCGTCCTGGCGCAGTCGTACCGTGCACGTGAATCGTGGCGGGTGTTTGAAATCATGGCGGAATTCGTCGAGGCCACCGAGCGCCTGCAGGCCATCCAGCCTGCCGTGAGCCTGTTCGGCAGTGCCCGCACGCCGCGCGACCATCCGTATTATAAGCTGACAGAGGAAATCTCAAGGCTGTTGTCCGACTCGGGCTTCTCGGTCATCTCGGGCGGCGGCCCGGGCATCATGGAGGCGGCCAACAAGGGCGCCTACTATGGCAAGAGCCCGTCGGTCGGCCTCAACATCCAGCTGCCGCACGAACAGCACGGCAACCCGTATCAGGACGTGAGCCAGACCTTCCGCCATTTCTTCGCGCGCAAGGTGATGTTCGTCAAGAACGCGACCGCCTACGTCGTCATGCCCGGCGGCTTCGGCACGCTGGACGAGCTCAGCGAGGCGCTGACGCTGATCCAGACCGGCAAGTCGCGCAAGATGCCGATCATTCTGGTCGGCTCGAGCTTCTGGGCCGGCATGGTGGACTGGTTCCGCCAGACGCTGGTGAGCGAGGGCATGATCGGCGCCGACGATCTGGACCTGATCCAGGTGATCGACGAGCCGAAGGCCGTCGTCGACGCCATCTTCAAATTTTACGAGACACGCGGCTTCGAAATGTCGCCGACCGAGCGCGAGATGCAGTTCAGCCTGTAAGGCTGACGCCGCGCTCCCAACCAGGATACCCACATGCTACGTACCATCGTTGCCGCCCTGCTTGCGGCGTTTGCCCTGACCGTCCGTGCGGAGACCCCGCCCAAGGCCCAGGTTCCCCCGCCTCCGCCGCTGCCCGACAAGAGCCAGGAGGAGGAGCAGAGCGGCTTTCAACCCGAGCCGCAGGTATCGATCATCCAGAAGGGTGACGAGACGATCACCGAGTACCGCCTCAACGGCAAGCTCTACATGGTCAAGGTACAGCCCAAGGTCGGCCCCGCCTATTTCCTGCTCGACGAGGCCGGCAACGGCCAGATGAAGCGGTTCGAAGGCGAGCCCAACCTGAAGCCGCCGATGTGGGTGTTGTTCAAGTTCTGATAGGCCAACCCCGACATGTCTGTTTTCACCCCCGTCACGCCGGCGCAGATGCAAGCCCGGCTGAAAAATTACTCGATCGGCACGCTGGTCGAGCTCAAGGGTATTCTCGCCGGTATCGAGAACACCAATTTCTTCCTGACCACCAGCCACGGCCGCTATGTGCTGACGCTGTTCGAAGTGCTGAAAATGCACGAGCTGCCGTTCTATATCAATCTGATGTCGCACCTGTCGCGCCACGGCGTGGCCTGCCCGGCACCGATCGCGGACGTCAACAACGAGTTCCTGTCCGAATTCAACGGCAAGCCCTCGGTCATCGTCACCTGCCTCAAGGGCGAGGCGGTGATGGCGCCCGAAGCGCATCACTGCGCGCAGATCGGCGAGGTACTGGCCGAGATGCACCTGGCGGGCCAGACCTACCAGGGCCGCATGCCCAATCCGCGCGGCCCCGAGTGGTGGACGGCGACGGCGCCTCAGGTCTATGAATTCATGGCGCCCGAGGCGGCCGAGCTGCTGCGCCGCGAGGTTCAGCACCAGGCCGAGCACCGCTTCGACAGGCTGCCCTCGGGCGCGATCCACGCCGACCTGTTCCGCGACAATGTGCTGTTCGATGGCGACCGCGTCGGCGGACTGATCGACTTCTACTTCGCCTGCAACGACGTGCTGCTGTACGACGTGGCGATCACCGTCAACGACTGGTGCGTGAGCGACGACGGCGATATCGATGCGGCCAAGGCCAGCGCGCTGCTCAATGCCTACAACAAGGTACGCCCGTTCAAGCCGGAGGAGGTCGAGGCCTGGGGTACCATGCTACGTGCCGGCGCGCTGCGCTTCTGGGTGTCGCGCCTGTTCGACTTCCACCGCCCGCGCCCGTCCGAGCTCAACAAGCCGAAGGACCCGGGGCACTTCCAGCGCGTACTGGAACACCACATCGCACGCGACCCCGCCAGCCTATGGCTCTAGACCACGGCCAGCTCTCCGAGCACCGCAACTACCTGTTCCGCTACGCGATGCTGCAGCTGCGCGACGAGTCGCAGGCTGAGGACGTGGTGCAGGAGACGCTGCTGGCCGCGCTGCAGGCCAGTTTCAGCGGGCAATCGTCGCTCAGGACCTGGCTTACCGGCATCCTCAAGCACAAGATCATCGACCTGATCCGCAAGAAGAGTCGCGAGCCGGGCCTGCCCGACGATTTTTCGGATGTCGCCGATAGCGGCGACTTCGACGGCCTGTTCGAAGCCAACGGCCACTGGACCGAGGCCGATTTTCCCGGCGCCTGGGATCACACGGCGCAAGCCATCGAGGACAAGCAGTTCTGGGCCACCTTCGAGCGCTGCCAGCAGCTCATGCCCAAGCGCGTAGCGCTGGTGTTCTCGCTGCGCGAGGTGATGGGGCTCGAGATCGACGATATCTGTAAGCGACTCGAGATCAGCGCGACCAATTGTTCGGTGATCCTCTATCGCGCACGCATGGCGCTCAGGCTATGCCTCGAAAAAAACTGGTTCGGAACCGCCGGAGAAGCCCGTTAAATGGGAGAAGCTCGTTAAATGCTGGTCTGCAAGGAAGCCACCCGCCTCGTCTCGCTGGGCATGGACCGCCCGCTCACGCTGTCGGAGCAGGTACAGCTGCGCGTTCACCTGGCGATCTGCAGCGGCTGCCGTAATTTCTCGCGCCAGGTTCACCTGCTGCGCAAGCTGTCGCGCCAACTCGTCGATCGCGACGACCAGCCGCCGCAGGATGGCGACTGAGCCCGCCGCCACGCCCGGCTACTTCCCCGCCCGCGCATCGAGCGCGGCATTGATCAAGGCCAGCGTCAGCGGATCAACCCGCTTGCTGCACATCAGGTAACGCGCCTCGCCCGCCGGCGCATCGGGGAAATTCAGTATGCGTAACGATGGGTCGACATGGGATACGAGGTAGCGGGCCTCTTCCTGCGGCCCGAACATCATGTCGGCGCGGCCGGCGGCGATCATGCGCACCATCTGCACCTGTTCCACCGTCACCACCTGCACCTGCGCCCGGTAGCTGGCCATCAGGCCGCGCATGTAGGCGCCGTAGGTCAGGCCATCCTTCATCAGGAGGCGCAGCCGCGGGTCGTCGAACACCTGCCGCAAGGTGGTGCCGGGTGCCAGCCCGAAGCTTGGGCGCACGATGGCGACGGCGGGGTGATCGATATACACCGGCTTGCTGAATTGCGCGATGAGTTCGCGCTCGGGCGTCTTGTACCAGCCCACGCCGCAGTCGCGGCCCCGGTTGCTCTCGATCAGCGCGAGCAGGCGCTTGGCGGGCGTCTGGCGCCAGCTGAACGGGACCGTGGTGCGGGTCATGGCCTGCGTCACCCGGTCGGCGATCAGGCCGCCGACATCGCCTTCGAGGCCCGGCATCGCATAAGGGGGGCGTTCGTAGTAATGCAGCGTGACGCTTTCCTGTGCCTGGGCGGCAGCTGCGAGGCCTGCCAGGGCGAGCCAGAACAATCGCAATGAGGGCTCCTGCCAGTAGGGTGACACCCCGGCCATCGGGGCGTTTGCACTACTGTAGCACAGGGGGCATCACCCCCTCACGGAGGCGGCCAGCGCCACCAGTGCGGCGTCCGCCGTCGCCAGCAGGCCGGCGTGAAGCTGGAACACATGCCACATGCCGTCGTAGATCTCCAGCTCCACCGCGCCGCCGACGCTGCCCACACGCTGCGCTAGCCGCCGTGCGTCATCGAGCAGCACCTCGTCCGAGCCGACCTGGATCAGCATCGGCGGCAGGCCGGCGAGGTTCGCCAGCAGCGGCGAGCAGCCCGGATCGCTGGCCGGACGCCGGCCACGGTAGAGCTCGGCGCCATGCCGTATCCAGTCGATCGCGAGCATCGGGTCGCGGTCGCGCAACTGGCGGATGCTGTCACCACCGAAGGTGAGGTCGACCCACGGCGAGAGCAGCAGCAGGCGCGCCGGTTGCGGCAGGGCCAGCTCGCGCAGCCGCAGCGCCAGGGCCAGGGCCAGGCCGCCGCCAGCCGAATCGCCGGCAAGGATGATGCTGGCTGGATCGTAGCCGCGCGACAGCAGCCAGCGGTAGGTGGCCAGCGCGTCGTCGAGCGCCGCGGGATAGGGGTGTTCCGGCGCCAGGCGATAATCGGGCACCACCACGTCCGCGCAGCCCTGCAGGGCCAGCCGCGAGGTGAGGCTGCGGTGGGTGCGCGGCGAGCCGAGGCAATAGGCCCCGCCATGCAGATAGAGCACCACCGAGGCCGTCGGCGCCGGACCCGCGCGGACGATTTCGAGCGGCACGCCGTTGCCATGCTCGGCCACAAAGCGCACGCTGGACGCCGGCCGATTGCTCTGGGCCAGCCCGGCGACGATGCGGCGCTGCCACGCAAGCGACACGGGCGGCCTCACCAGCCGCTTGAACAAGAGACGCAGCGTGCCGCGCAGCACGGCCCGCAGCAGCCGCTGCAGCAGGCCGGGGCGCGGCTGCAGGTGGCGTATGACGGCCGCCTTGGCCAGTCGGGAATCGGCAGCACCCATGTTCATTCTTCCTTCTCGAAGTGATAGTCGGCGGTATCGAGATGCCGCGTCAGCTGGCGGTAGCTCAGCGTAAAGGTCGGCCAGTTGACGGTGTGGCGGCCGTTGGCGTCGATATACCAGCTGCTGCAGCCCTTGTTCCACACCGTGTGCTTGACCTGGCGCTGGATGCCGTCGTTGTAGCGGCGGTTGATCTCGGGCCGGACGTCGATGGTGTGCAACCCGTGCGCCTCGACATGGCGGATGCACTGCAGCACGTGCGCGAACTGGCTCTCCAGCATGTAGACGATCGAGTTGTGGCCCAGATTGGTGTTGGGGCCATAGAGCAGGAACAGGTTGGGAAAGCCCGGCACGGTGATGCCGAGGTAGGCCTCGGCGCCGTCGCGCCAGGCGCCGTTCAGGTCGCGCCCGTCACGGCCGGTGACGCGCATCGGCGCCAGGAACTCGGTAGCCTGGAAGCCGGTGCCGTAGATGATGGCATCGACGCGCCGCTTGCTGCCGTCGCACGTGACCACGGTCTGCGCCTCGACATGGTCGATGTCGTCGGTCACCAGCTCGACATTCGGCCGGTTCAGCGCGTCGTAATAGTTGTTGGAGATCAGGATGCGTTTGCAGCCCATCGGGTAATCGGGCGTCAGCCGTGCGCGCAGCTCGGGGTCCTTGATCTGCTTGCGCAGGTGGCGGTGGAACTGCAGCTCGAACAGCTCCATGGCGCGGGTGATCTTGGCGAAGGCTATCGCGCGTGCCTCGTGCTGCAGGTAGATGCCGGCCCGGCTGGCCGTCTGCAACAGCGGAAAGCGCCTGAGCAGGCCGATCTCGGCGGCGCGATAGGCGCGGTCGGGCTTCGGGATCACATAGGGCGGGGTGCGCTGGAACAGGTAGAGCTGCCTCACCTTGCGCGCGATCTCAGGCACGAACTGGATCGCGCTCGCGCCGGTGCCCACCACCGCCACCGTCTTGCCCGCGAGGTCGTAGCCGTGATCCCAGCGCGCCGAGTGAAAGCGCGTGCCGGCGAACTGCTCGACGCCCGGCAGGCGCGGATAGGCCGGGCGGCTCAGCTGGCCGCAGGCGGTGATCAGGTAGCGCGCACGGAACACCCGCCCGTCCGTGGTCTCGACCTGCCACTGCCGCGCCGCCTCGTCGTAGCTCGCGGCGGCCACCTCGGTATTGAAACGCACGTGGGGCAGGATGTTGTACTTGCGCGCGCAGTGCTGCAGGTAGGCGAGAATCTCGGGCTGCGGCGCAAATTTGCGCGACCAGTCCGCCTTCGGCTCGAAGGAAAACGAGTACAGGTGCGACGGCACATCGCAGGCCGCGCCGGGGTAGGTATTGTCACGCCAGCAGCCGCCCACGTCGGCCGCCTTCTCCAGCAACAGCAGCGGGCCGATGCCGGCGCGTTGCAGATTGATCGCCATGCCGAGCCCGCCGAAGCCGGTGCCGATGATGAGCACGCAGGCGTCGAGCGGCGGCGTGTGTGCGCTGTCCATGGTCTTGCTCCTTGTGTTCTCCGCGCCGTCTGGCCAGCGCTTGTGATTGTCGGACAAGGCTACCGGCAGCCGCGGCAAATGTGGATGGCGCAGCCGGAAAGCTAATCTATAATTTCGGACATCTTCTCCTCGGGAACCACCGTGCCTTACTGGGACTTTCGCCGCAGCGCCAATAGCATCCAGATCCTGGCCGACCTGGCGCGCGACAAGGGCATGGCGCTCGACGCCGTGCTCGCCGGCACCGGCCTCGACGCCGAACAGCTGCAGCTGTCGACGACCGAGGTCGAAGCCACGCAGGAGCTGCAGGTGGTGCGCAACCTGCTGCGCGGCTGCGGCCACGTACCGGCGCTGGGGCTCGAAGCCGGCTCGCGCTACCACCTGACCGCCTACGGCCTGTGGGGCTTCGCGCTGATCAGCAGAGCGACCCTGCGGCTGGCGGCCCGGCTGGCGCTGCGCTATCTCAAGCTGACCTTTGCCTTCAACCGCATCGAGCTGCTCGAGCATGGCGACGAAACCACGCTGCTGCTCGACGACAGCGAGGTGCCGCCCGATGTGCGCCAGTTCCTGGTAGAGCGCGACACGGCGGCGCTGCGCACGATACTCGATGATGTCTTTACGCTTCCCATGCCGCTGAGGCGCGCCTATTTCCGCTTTGCCCGGCCCGACTATGCGGAGCGCTTCGAGGCCCTGCTCGGCATCGTCCCCGCGTTCGGGCAACCGTTCAACGGTGCCACGCTCGATACCGCGCTGCTCGAACTGCCACTGCCGCAGGCTAACGAGCACACCGCCCGGATGTGCGAGGCGATGTGTCAGCAACTGCTCGACCGCCGCCAGCGCCGGGCCGGTGTGGCGGCACGCGTGCGCGAGCGGCTGTACCAACCCGCCGACCCGTTTCCCGACATGGAACGGACCGCGCGCGAGTTCTGCATGACCTCGCGCAGCCTGCGCCGCCACCTGCAGGCAGAAGGCACCTCGTATCGCGCGCTGCTCGACGAGGTGCGCGAAGTGGTCGCAGAACAGCTGCTGAGCCACGACGGCATGACGGTGGACGAGGTCGCGGCACGGCTCGGCTTCGCTGAGGCCTCCAGCTTCATCCTCGCCTTCAAGCGCTGGAAAGGCATGTCGCCGCGCCAGTTCCGGCAGCGCATCGACGTGCCGGCGCGGGCCCGGCGGTAGCACAACTACACGCGCCAGACGCCGGACCCGCGCGGCCAATGCCGCCGATGGCCGCGTGAATAGTCGCCAGCCAGCGGTGTTGGCGATGTCGCACGAAATATCAATTCGCCCATTTAGAGCAAAAGTACAATCCTTCGCCATGCGGGAGGCATCCGCATCCCGTTTGCCCGGTGAGGCCGGCGGGCCCGCCGCCCATAACCATTCCAATCCGGCGGCCCACGCACCGTGGCAATCATCGCTCGTACCCCACAGCGCGCACTATCTGAGCCATATTCGAAGGAGGGTGACATGATTTCACAACACTGGCGTAGGCTCGGCAGCTGGCTGCCGGCGGCGCTGACAGCCGGCCTGATGGCCGCGTGCGGCGGTGGCGGGGGCTCCGACGGCGCCTCGTCGCCGGCCGGCACGGCAAACATTGCCGCCGCGACCATGCGCGTGCATTTCCACCGTACCCAGAACGACACGGCCGACTGGGGTGTGTACTCGTGGAGCGGCCCGCTCGCGCCGAAAACGGCATGGCCCGGCGATCGCATCAAGTTCGCCAGCAGCGACGGCTTCGGCGCCTATGTTGACATCCCGCTCAATGTGTCGGCGGGCAAGCTGGATTTCCTCGTCATCGACGGCAACGGCAACAAGAACTGCGGCAGCGACCAGCACGCGACGTTCAAATCCGACATCGCCAGCAAGGGCCAGGAAGTCTGGATGCTCGAGGGTGACTGCACGGTGTACGACCAGCAGCCGGCGATCAGCGTCGGCAGCCTGGGGCAGGCCAGGGCCATGTGGCTCGATACCACCACCATCGCCTGGCCCAGCGCGCCGGCCAGCGGTGCCAGCTACCAGCTCTATTACGCGGCCAACGGCGGCATCAGCGCGAAGGCCGAAGGCGTCACCGGGGCGGATGGCGCGGTCGCGCTGCAGGTCGCCGGCGGCCTGTCCGACGCGCTCAAGAGCAAGTATCCCTACCTCGCCAGCGCCACCGCGCTGACGCTGGCCGACGGCTCGGCTGCCACGCTGAAGCCGCGCCTCAAGGGCCAGCTCGTCGTCGCCCAGTTCGACGCGAGCGGCAAGGTGGTCCAGGCCACCTCGCTGCAGGCCGCAGGCGTGCTCGACGCGCTCTATGCGACGGCGGCCCGGGGCAAGACGCTGGGCGTGAGCTTCGGCGCCGGCAATGCGCCGACCTTCGCGCTGTGGGCGCCGACGGCCAAGTCGGTCAAGCTCAATGTATTCCCCGAGAGCGGCGCCGCCGTCAGCGTGGACATGGTGGAAGACGGCAGCAGCGGTGTGTGGAGCTACACCGCCGCCGACGCGAGCTGGAGCAACGCGGCCTACTATACCTACACCGTGAACGTGTTCTCGCGCGCCGCCAGCAACACGGTAGTCAGCAACACGGTGACCGACCCGTATTCGCTCAGCCTCAACGCCAACAGCCAGCGGAGCTTCGTCGCCAACTTGGCCGATGCGAGCCTGAAACCCACGGGTTGGGACGGCCATGCGGTGCCGGCGCTCGACGCGCCCGAGGACATCGCGATCTACGAGCTGCACGTGCGCGACTTCAGCATCAACGATGCGACCGTGCCGGCGGCCCATCAGGGCAAGTACCTGGCGTTCACCGACAGCACCAGCAACGGCATGAAGCACCTCAAGCTGCTGCAGCAATCCGGGCTCACGCACGTTCAGCTGTTGCCGGTGTACGACATCGCCTCGGTCAACGAGGCCGGCTGCACCTCGCCCAGCGTGCCCAATGCGGCGGCCGACTCCGACCAGCAGCAGGCCGCCGTCTCGGCCGCCAAGGATACGGACTGCTTCAACTGGGGCTATGACCCGTACCACTACACGGCGCCGGAAGGCAGCTACGCGAGCGATGCCGGCAACGGCCGCGTGCGCGTCAAGGAATTCCGCCAGATGGTGAAGGCGCTGCACGACGCCGGCCTGCGCGTGACGATGGACGTGGTCTACAACCACACCTTCGCCGCCGGCCAGGACGACAAGTCGGTGCTCGACAAGGTGGTGCCGGGCTACTACTACCGCCTCGACAACCAGGGTGCGATCTTCAACTCCACCTGCTGCGCCAATACCGCCGCCGAGAACGCGATGATGGCCAAGCTGATGATCGACTCGGTGAAGACCTGGGCGACGCAATACCAGGTCGACGGCTTCCGTTTCGACATCATGGGCCACCTGCCGCTCGACGCGATGCTGCAATTGCGCAGCGACACCGATGCCGCCGCCGGCCGCTCGCTGTATTACTACGGCGAAGGCTGGAATTTCGGCGAGGTCGCCAACGACGCACGCTTCAAGCATGCGGCGCAGGATAATATGGCCGGCACCGGCTACGGCACCTTCAACGATCGCCTGCGTGACGCGATCCGTGGCGGCGGCTGCTGCGACACCGGGGCCAGCCTGTTCAGGGGCCAGGGCTTCGCCAACGGCGTCTACCTCGACCCGAACGGCCAGAGCACGCAGACCAGGGACGACCTGCTGCACCTGACGGACCTGGTCAAGCTCGGCATGGCCGGCACGCTGCGCGACTACGTGCTGACCGACAAGGACGGCGCCGCGAAGAAGGGCAGCGAGCTTGCCTACTTCGACCTGAAAGCCGGCTACACGGCCGACCCGCAGGAGTCGATCAACTACATCGAGGCGCACGACAACCAGACGCTGTTCGACATCAACGCCTACAAGCTGCCGCAAACCACCAGCAAGGCCGACCGGGTGCGCGTGCAGAACCTCGGCACGGCGATCCTGACGCTGTCGCAAGGCATCCCGTTCTACCATGCCGGGCAGGAGCTGCTGCGCTCGAAATCGCTGGACCGCGACAGCTACAACTCGGGCGACTGGTTCAACCGGCTGTTCTGGGACTATTCCGCCAACAACTTCGGCGTGGGCCTGCCGGTGGCCGACAAGAACAGCGACAGCTGGGACCTGATGCGGCCGCTGCTGACCAACCCGCTGCTGCAGATGGGGGCGGGCGAGATCGTCACCAGCCGCGATGTGTTCCGCGACTTCCTGGCCGTCCGCAAGAGCTCGACGCTGTTCCGCCTGCGTAGCGGCAGCGACGTGATCAACCGTGTCGCGTTCCATAACAACGGCCCGTCGCAGGTGCCCGGCGTGGTGGTCGAAAGCATCGACGGCAGCGGCTACGCCGGCGCCGTCTGGAGCAGCGTGGTGGTGGTTGCCAACGCCGACAAGGCCGCCCACACGCTGAACGTGGATGCGCTGAAGGCCAGGACCTACAGCCTGCACCCGGTGCTGGCAGCCGGCAGCGATGCGGTGGTGAAGGGCGCCAGCCTGAGCAACGGCAGCATCAGCATCCCGGCACGCAGCGTGGCGGTGTTCGTCGCCAACTGATAGCCACTGTTTGATAACCCCTGTCGAGAGGGGCTGGCCAGCGCCAGCCCCGGTCGATCCCGTCTTGACCGCCCCTCGTGGGCGTTTTTTTTTGGGGTAGCGGCGCCAGCCGGGCCACGCGCCTAGAGCTTGTCGAGCGGAATCTTCAGGTAGGCCACGCCATTGGCCTCGGGCAATGGAAAGTGCCCGGCGCGGATATTGATCTGGATCGCCGGCAGCATCAGCACCGGCATGTCGAGCGTACGGTCGCGTGCACTGCGCATGGCGACGAACTCGTCCTCGCCGATGCCGTCACGCAGGTGGATGTTGGCCGCGCGCTGCTCGGCCACCGTGGCCTGCCATTGCGGGCTGCGGCCGTTCGGCGGATAGTCGTGGCACATGTAGAGGCGCGTTTCGGGTGGCAGCGACAGCAGCCGGCGCACCGAGCGGTACAGGGTATGCGCGTTGCCGCCGGGGAAATCGCAGCGGGCCGAGCCGACATCGGGCAGGAACAGCGTATCGCCGATGAACACGGCATCCTCGACCCGGTATGCAACATCGGCGGCGGTATGGCCCGGCACGGCCATCGCCGTGAATTCGAGCTCGCCGACCTGAAACCGCTCATCGTCGTGGAACAGATGATCAAATGCCGAGCCATCTGCGATAAAGTCATCGCCGAGATTGAACAGCGCCTTGAAGGCGCGTTGCACGGTATGGATCGGCTCGCCGATGCCAACGCGGCCACCACGCGGGCCTTGAGCCACTGTGCGGCGGACAGGTGGTCGGCATGCGCATGGGTTTCGAGTATCCAGTCGACCGTGAGGCGCTGCTCGCCGACGGCATCGACGATGCGCTGCGCCATCTCGCTATGCGTGCGGCCCGACTTGGGGTTGTAGTCGAGCACCGGGTCGATCACCGCCGCATGGCCGCCTGGCTGATCGTAGACGAGGTAGCTGATGGTGCAGGTGGCCGGGTCGAAGAAGGCGTCGATATGCGCGGGCATGCTATGTCCTCCGGACTTCAATTTATAATCCAGTGTAATGTCAGCCCACCCTCTCCATCCATCACGCCGCACGCCATCGGGCGCCACGGCCGACGCGCCACCGCGCCGCTAGACCCATGATCCTGCCAAGCTGGTTACGCCATTACCGCCGCGCCGACTGGCCTCACGACCTGGTCGCGAGCGCCACGCTGGTCATTTTCCTGGTGCCGCAGGGGCTCGCTTACGCGCTGCTGGCCGGCCTGCCGGCCCAGGCGGGGCTCTACGCGAGCATCGTGCCGGTGCTGTTCTATGCCTTGCTCGGCACCAGCGCGACGCTCTCGGTCGGGCCCGCAGCCTTGCCCTCGCTGATGACCACGGCCGCGCTGGCCAGCGTCGCCGCGCCCAGTGCGGCCGGCTATGCCGCGCTCGCGGCGGCGATCGCGCTGGTCTCCGGCGTGCTGCGGCTGGCGTTCGGCTGGCTGCGCTTCGGCTTTCTCGCCAACTTCCTGTCGCAATCGGTGGTCGGCGGTTTTGTCAGCGGCTCGGCACTGCTCATCCTGCTGGCGCAGCTGCCGCATCTGCTCGGCGTGGAAAGCCACGCCGCTACCGCCATGGGCATCGTGCAAGGGCTGTGGCGCCATGCCGACGCATTCAACCTGACCGCACTGTGGCTGTCCTTGGCCGCGCTGGCCCTGCTGTATGCCTGCAAGCTCGGGCTCAAGCCGCTGCTGGTACGCGCCGGCCTGTCGCCACAGGTGGCCGATCTGGTCGCCAAGGCGTCGCCGATGGCCGTGGTGGCGCTCGCCGGCGGCGTGGTGGCCTGGTTCGGCCTGCCGGTCAAACAGGTCGGCACGCTGGCGCCGGGGCTGCCGCCGCTGCGCTGGCCGGATGCCGACTGGTCGGCGCTGGCCTCGATCTGGCCTGCCGTGCTGGCGATCAGCGTGGTCGGCTTCATCGATAGCTACTCGATCGCACAGACACTGGCGCTGCGCCGCCGCGAGTCGGTCGATGCCAACCGCGAGCTGCTCGCGCTCGGCCTAGCCAACACCGCAGCCGGGCTGACCGCCGGCTTTCCGGTATCGGCCAGCTTCGGCCGCTCGGCCGCCAACGAGCTGGCCGGCGCCAGAACCCAGCTGGCGGGCATCCTGGCGGCGCTGTGGATGGCGCTGATCCTGCTGCTGGCGACATGGCTGTTCGCCACGCTGCCGCTGGCGGTGCTGGCCTGTACCATCGTGATCGCCGTGCTGCAGCTCATCGACCTGTCCATCCTCAAGCTGGCCTGGCGCTACGATCGGCGCGAGGCGCTGGTGTATGCCGGCACCGGGCTCGGGGTACTGGCCTTCGGCGTCGTCGATGCCCTGCTGCTCGGCGTCGGCCTGTCCTTGCTGCTGTTCATCTGGCGCACCAGCCAGCCGCACCTGGCCGAGCTCGGGCGCGTGCCGGGCAGCGAGCACTACCGCAACATCCTGCGCCATCGCGCGGAGACGACGCCGCAGATCCTGGCGGTGCGCGTGGACGAGAGCCTGTATTTCGCCAATATCGGCATCGTGCGCGCGCAGCTCGCCGCCATGCTCAACGGCCAGCCGCAGGCACGCCATCTGCTGCTGGTGCTGTCGGCGGTCAACACCATCGATATCTCCGCGCTGCAAGGGCTGAGGGAGCTCAACCGGGGCCTGCGCGAGCAAGGCGTGACGCTGAATCTGGCCGAGGTCAAGGGCCCGGTGATGGATCAGCTCAAGCAGAGCGGCTTTCTCGCCGAGCTGGCCGGGCATGCCTTTCTCTCCACCCATGTGGCGATGACCGCGCTCGGCAGTGCGCATCCGCACGATTACGCGATCTGAAGCCGCCCGCTAGCCAAGCTCGCGCGCGACGGCCTGGAAGGCGTTGATCAAGGCCGCATCGAAGCGCGTATCGAGCCCGCCGTTGACCTCGAACACTGCGCGCAGCACGCCCCGCCGATAATCCTCGCCGGCCAGCCCGCTGACCCGCTCGTACACCAGGTCGGCGCAGGCGAGCATCTGCGCGCCGGGATGCAGGGGCCGGCGCTGCGGGTCGGGCGGAAAGCCCTTGCCGTTGGCCCACTGGTGGTGTTGACGCACGATCAGCGCCGCCTCTTCGCAGTCTGGCGCCACGGTCAGCAGCCATTCGGCCGCCCGCGCGGGATGGCCGATGTAGCCGAGCCAGTCGCCGGAGCCGGGCAGCGGCGTGCCGCCGAGCACGCGCTCCGGCGCGGCCAGCAGGCCCACGTCGTGCCAGTGCACAGCGAGCGTCAGCGCATCGGGGTGGCAGGCGCGCCGGTAGCGTTGGTTCAACGCCAGCACCAGCTTGAGCTGATAGGCCACGCGGTCGTGCCAGGCAGGGTGGCGCTCGGCCAGGGCGGCGGCGAGCTGTCGGCCGAGCACCAACGCGCGCGCCTGGCTGTCGGGGAGCGGTGACGCCATCTGCGCCGACTCGTCGGCCAGCCCGAGCCATTCATCGTGGGCGGCCGTGAGTATCTCGCGTGCCGCATCGTCGGCCTCGGGCTGGGCCTTGGCCCGCGCCAGCTGCTCGATCAACTCGATCAGCGCGAGCCGCCGCCCTTCGTCGAAGCTGCGCCGGTCAGCGAGTGCCTGCATCATCTCGCCGACCTGGTCCATGCTCTGCAGCAGCGCCTCCGCCACCAGCGCCGAGCACTCGAAGGTGCGCACGCGCAGGCATTGCAGCACGTCCTCCAGCCGATGCACGAATTCGGCGATGCGGTTGGCGCGGCAGTAGGCGAAATCCCCCTTGATCGTGTGCATGTGGCGGAACGCGCTCGCCACCAGGTCGACGGCACCGGGCAGGCGCACGAGCTGGTGCAGGTCGTGTTCGAGCAGCGGCAGGTGTTCCCTGACCTCGTCTATGGCGTCCGGCAGCAGTTCGTAATCGACGTCTTGGTCTTCCATGTCTGGGCTTTTCAGGCAAAAAACGGTGGTTGGATGCGCCCGCAGTGGCTGGCGGGCAACGCGGCATGGCAAGCCAAGTGCCGTGCCGGCTGGCGCAGCGCCATGCCAGCACGGCGGCGGGCCCGGGCGAAACAGTCTGGGGCGATTTCCATGCATCCTTTCACGCTACGGGTGGCCGGCGGCCGGTTACGGGTTCAGCGCCGGTATCCACATTTCCACGATGCCGGGCGTGGTCTTGTCGGCGAGCCGCTCCAGGCGTTGCACGCGCGGCACGATGCCCTGGCTCTCCAGCTCCTGGCCTAGCCACACCGCCATCGTGCTGGCCGCCTCGCGGTCACTGTCATAGTAGTAGCGCACCTCGGCCGCGCTGACGGGCACCGTCACCTTTTCACTGCCAGGCACCTTGTAGCCCCGCTTGCGCAGCTTGTCGATGATGGCCTTGACGCGCGGCTGGTCGCGCGCTGCCACATATTGCACGTAAACCGTGGTCCTGGCGTTGAGCTGTTCGTCCGACAGCTGGCGGGCCTCCTGCCAGCTCTCGCGCGTCGCGTCCGGCGTCGCGCTGTCGCGCATCAGGCCATCGAGCAGGCGGGCGGAAATCTCCGGCGGAAACGTCGACAGGATCACGGCGCGCATCTGCCGCACATCATGTTCCTCGCTCGAAAAGATCTGCGCCTTGTTCTTCAGCAGGAAATCGCCAAGCCGGAGCTGCCAGTCGCGCTCATCCTTGATGCGTTGCAGCTCCAGCTCCTTGTCCTTCTGCGTCTGTGCCACCGCCTCGGCCTTGGCCTTCTCGATCTCGGCGATCTTGAACTGCGAATAGGAGAACACCGTCGTCATCGCCGATGCCGCAAAGGTCAGGATCGCCGCCGAGTGTTTGGTGAACAGGCCCTCGCGCGGCGCGGGGGATGGGGCATCGTCGCTCACGGCGGTCTCCTTCTTGCGCCGAAATCAACAGGCGGTCGGGCCCGATCGGCACAGGCTCTGATTGAGTTCTAGACCAGATGCCGCCCAGCTGCCCGCCGGCCGCATACGTCATGGCCTATACTGGGGAACCAGCCCGGCGACAGCGCGTCACACCCGTCGTCATGGCCACGGGCAGCCCCGCCGCTGCCCGCCGGCAAGCCCCCTATCCAACAGGAGATTCACCATGTCGCTGACTTTCTACGCGGGCTCGGGCTCGCCCTTTTCCTGGCGCGTGTGGCTGGCGCTGGAGCACAAACGCGTGGCCTACAGCCTGAGCATGCTGAGCTTCTCGGAGGGCGACCTGCAACGACCAAGTTTTCTCGCGCTCAATCCGCGCGGCAAGGTGCCGACCATTGTCGACGGCGATTTCGTGCTGTTCGAATCGGCGGCCATCGTCGAATACCTCGACGAGGCCTACCCCGACACGCCGCTGTTCCCCGGCGACGCTAAGCAGCGCGCCACGGTGCGGCGGCTGGTGCAGGAGGTCGACAACTATCTCGACCAGGCCGTCGAGTCCGTGCTGGGCGAGCTGCTGTGGAAACAGGGGCTGCCCGACCAGGTCAAGGTGGATGCCGGCTGCGCGGCGATACGCAAGGAGCTCGCCTATTTCGAGCGCTGCCTGAGCCAGGACTTCCTCGCCGGCCCCTTGTCGGCGGCTGATTTCGCACTGTATTCGATCCTCGCGCTGGCGCTGCGCGTCGAGCAGAAGCGCCATCCCGACCTCGGCGTGAGCGCGGCCATGGGCCCACGGCTCAAGGCATGGAAGGCGCGCATCGAGGCGCTGCCGTATTTTGCCGCGACCTACCCGCCGCACTGGCGCGAGGCTTGATCATGACCGATGCACAGGCAGTACTCGATTTCTGGTTCGGCCCGGCCGCTGAGCCCGGCTACGGCCAGGCCCGGCCACAGTGGTTCCGCAAGGATGCGGCGTTCGACGCGGAGATCCGCCGCCGCTTCGGCGAGCTGCATCGCCAGGCCGTGGCGGGCGAGCTCGACGGCTGGGAGGCCGGGCCGACAACGCTGTTGGCGCTGATCGTCGTGCTCGACCAGTTCTCGCGCAACCTGTTCCGCGACGATGCGCGGGCCTTCGCCGCCGATGCGGCCGCGCGAGCCGCCGCCGAAAAGATGCTGGAACGGGGCTGGGACAGCGCACTGCTGCCGGTGCAGCGCGCTTTCGTCTACCTGCCTTTCGAGCATGCCGAAGACCTGGCCGCCCAGGCGCGCTCGGTGGCGCTGTTCAGGCAACTGGCGGCCGAGCCGGGCGACGACGGCTACCTCGATTTCGCGCTGCGGCACCAGGCCGTGATCGAGCGTTTTGGCCGCTTCCCGCATCGCAACCACGCCCTGGGCCGGCAATCGAGTGCTACGGAGCTGGCCTTCCTGGCCGAGCCCGGCTCGTCGTTCTGACAGTGCGGCGGTGTCGCATCAGGCCGGGCAGGGCTCCCTGCCATGGCACGCCAGGCGCCGGCTCAAGGCCCGCCAGTGCGCAAGGCGGGTGAGCGCATTTTCGATGCGCTGGACGATACGGCCTGCCGTTACGAAAAGCTGCAATGAGCACCGAAAGGAAAAAGCCGTGCCGCCCAAGACGGGAATCGGGCAGCACGGCTGGGCGACGCACGCCGGGGCGCGTGCGCTTACAACGCTTTGAGGCGCTTGGCCTGGGTCAGGTAGAAATTGCGCAGGTAGTCGTTGGACGTCAGGTTGCGCAGGAAGTCACCGCTGCCGATCACGTCCCAGTGGTCCGCCTGCATGAAGCCCAGGTAGTTCCACTTACCCTTCACCGCCGTACCGTTGTAGTCGACCAGCGGCGCGCCGAATGGCGCTTTCATGCTGTAGGTGTTGACCACGCCATCGTTCTGCAGCCATGCGCTGCCATAGTTGCGGTAGGCGCCCATGCCAGCCGCGAACGGCGCCAGCACAAGGTTGGTGCTCAGGTCCGGCAGCTGGTTGCCGGTGAACAGCTCCCTGAAAGTGGTGCCGCTGGTGTAGGAGAAGTAATAGACCTCGGGCGAGGTTTTCACCCACTGGTTCAGCGCCGCAGCACCCTCCGGGCTCAGGTCGTACAGCGCGACATCCTTGCTGCGCCAGATCGGCGAAGACCACACGCGGTTCCAGTAACTGGCCTGGGTTTCGCCCGGCTGGCGCTTGAGGCCCCACTGATCGAGCTTGAAGTCGTAGGGCAGGCCCTCCGCGCCGGATGCGCCAAGGAAGGCCGCCACGCCCTTGAGCAAGGTCTTGGCGAACTCGTTGAAGTTGGTCAGCCTGCCAAAGGTCGTGCCATTGTTGGCGCCCGCTATCGTGGTGTTCGAGCGGACCCAGTCCTTGCCACCCATGAACAGCTCTGCCGTACCGTTGCCGGTGGCCGTGCGCTCGTCGGCCGAGCCGTTGCGCAGCAGCTCGATCAGCAGATTGGAGGTCTGCGCGCCCTGGCTGTGCGAGATCAGGTGAATGCGGTGGGTGCTGTCCCACTGCGGGTCGAGCGCCGAGTAGCAACGGCCATATCGGGCATGACCATGTTTGGCGGCATGGGCGGCACCGTAGTCCACGCACCCGCCCTTGATCTGATAGTAGGCCTCGACGGCGCGATCCCAGTTCGAGCTGGTCGGGCCCATGGCCACCGTGTAGGTCATGTAACCCTGGCCCTTCAGGTATTCCTGCAGGTCGAGCGTGCCGCCCCAGTGCTTGTAGCCGAACACCTCGTCGCGGCCCCAGCCACCAAAACCGTGCACCAGCACGATGGGATCATCATTTGCCGCCTGCGCCACCGGCACGATCAGCGCGCCCGCCACCAGTAATGCATTCAACCATTTGTTCATGTTCACTCCTCCTGACCTTGATGTGTTCTCTTCGATAATGTTGTTATGACGCTCTCGACTTGCGCGAAAGTGAACACAGCTTAATCAGGTTAGAGTATTAACTCAAGACAAAACGAACAAATATTGACTTTGTTTTCGCTTATTAATCATCGCGTTACGGTGTTTGCATGCGAAATATTACATAAATGTGTCGGCGACCTCTCCCCGTTCGCACTCGGCGCGCTCGGGAAAACCCATTGAATATCAAGCTCATGTTTAGTGCCATTGCTCTAATTTTTTAATGGGAGGCCACCTTCCAGACGTGCCGTCAAACGCATGCCAATCCGTCGCCGTCAGCGCGACAGCCTGCATACGGCAGCCGGATCGTTTTCGCACATCGGGGCCGGCACGGCTTGGCAACCGCCGTGCCTCGACGCACTGGCGTCATATGCATATGCAAAAGCATTCTTTGTTGATGGCGCATGATCGGTTACAGTGGCGGACTGGAAATTTGCGAGGTGTGGCGCTGTCGCACTAAGCACTTGTTAATTTGGACTTAATTGGCGGAACGCTTGCCCCGTATGACCCTGATCAGTGACACGAGGCTGACTCACCTCAAGCAATTGGAAGCAGAGTCGATTCATATCATTCGCGAAGTCGCGGCCGAATTCGAAAACCCAGTGATGCTGTATTCGATCGGCAAGGACTCGGCAGTCATGCTGCACCTCGCGCTCAAGGCCTTCTATCCGGGCAAGCCGCCGTTCCCGCTGATGCACGTGGACACCACCTGGAAGTTCCAGGAGATGATCAAGTTCCGTGACGAAATGGCGAAGAAGCACGACTGGAAGCTGATCGTGCATGTGAACGAAGAAGGCGTGAAGGCCGGCATCAACCCCTTCACCGCCGGCTCCGCCAAGCACACCGACGTGATGAAGACCGAGGGCCTGAAGCAGGCGCTCAACAAGTACAAGTTCGACGCGGCCTTCGGTGGCGCGCGCCGCGACGAGGAAAAGTCACGCGCCAAGGAGCGCGTCTACTCCTTCCGCGACAAGAACCACCGCTGGGACCCGAAAAACCAGCGCCCCGAGCTGTGGAACATCTACAACTCCAAGATCGACAAGGGCGAGAGCATCCGCGTCTTCCCGCTGTCGAACTGGACCGAGCTCGACATCTGGCAATACATCTACCTCGAGAACATCGACATCGTGCCACTGTATTTCTCGGCCGAGCGCCCGGTGATCGAGCGCGATGGCACGCTGATCATGATCGACGACGATCGCATCCTGCAGTACCTGAGCGCGGAAGAAAAAGCCCGCATCCAGAACAAATCGGTGCGCTTCCGCACGCTGGGCTGTTACCCGCTCACCGGCGCCGTCGAATCGACCGCCGCGACGCTGCCCGAGATCATCCAGGAAATGCTGCTGACCAAGACCTCCGAACGCCAGGGCCGCGTGATCGACCACGACTCGGCCGGCTCGATGGAGAAAAAGAAGATGGAAGGCTATTTCTAGCCCAGCGCGGATCGGGCTCTAGCCCGACCCACGGTAGCCCGGATGGCGCGTAGCGGAGTCCGGGTTCGCAAGCAAACAAGTGAGCAATGCCCGGAAGCAAGCCTAGCGCCCCCATCCGGGCACCCCAGCCGGACCAAAGACACATGGCACACCAATCCGACCTGATCGCCAACGACATCCTGGCGTACCTGAAGCAGCACGAGAACAAGGATCTGCTGCGCTTCATCACCTGCGGCAACGTGGACGACGGCAAGTCGACACTGATCGGCCGCATGCTGCACGACTCGAAGCTGATCTTCGAAGACCAGCTCGCCGCGATCCAGCGCGACTCGCAGAAGTACAACACCACCGACGAAGAAATCGACCTGGCCTTGCTGGTGGACGGCCTGCAGGCCGAGCGCGAGCAGGGCATCACGATCGACGTGGCCTACCGCTACTTCTCGACCGACCGCCGCAAGTTCATCATCGCCGACTGCCCGGGCCACGAGCAGTACACGCGCAATATGGCGACCGGCGCCTCGACCAGCAACCTCGCCATCATCCTGATCGACGCGCGCCGTGGCGTGCAGACGCAGACGCGCCGCCACAGCTACATCGTCAGCCTGCTCGGCATCAAGCACGTGATCGTCGCGATCAACAAGATGGATCTGGTCGACTTCAGCGAAGACATCTACAACGCCATCCGCGCCGAGTACCTGCAGTTCGCCGAGCAGCTCGCCATCCCCGACATCCATTTCGTGCCGATCTCGGCGCTGCGCGGCGATAACGTCGTCAATGCGTCGACGCAGGCGCCGTGGTATCAGGGCCCGACGCTGATGTCGCTGCTCGAAACGGTCGAAGTCGACCAGGACGTGCACCTGAACGCCTTCCGCCTGCCGGTGCAGTACGTCAACCGCCCGAACCTCGATTTCCGCGGCTTCTGCGGCACCGTCGCCGCCGGTGAAATCCACCCGGGCGATACCGTGGTGGCGCTGCCCTCGGGCAAGTCGAGCAAGGTCCGCGCCGTGGTCACCGCCGATGGCGAGCTGCCGCGCGCCTTTGTCGGCCAGGCCGTGACGCTGACGCTCGAAGACGAAATCGACGTGTCGCGCGGCGACATGATCGTCAAGGCCAACGAGACGCAGCCCAATGTGTCGAATGCCTTCGACGCTCATATCGTGTGGATGAACGAAACCCCGCTGCAGGTCGGCAAGGAATACGCCTTCAAGCTCGCCGGCAAGCAGGTATTCGGGCGTATCGAGCGCATCCTGCATCGCGTCGACGTCAACTCGCTGGCCGAGTCCGATGCCGAACAGCTCGCGCTCAACGAGATCGGCCTGTGCCGCATCAACGTCAACGCGCCGGTGGTGTTCGACTCCTACCGCGAGAGCCGTGGCACCGGCAGCCTCATCGTGATCGACCGCCTTTCCAATGCCACGGCGGGTGCCGGCATGATCAGCGCCGCCGCGACAGCCACCGCCGCATCGGCCGACCTCGATGAGCTCGCCCGCCTGCGCGCGTTCGAAGTCGAGCTCAATGCCCTGGTACGCAGGTACTTCCCGCACTGGGAGGCAAAGGATATCGCCAAACGGCTGTAAGCCTGTCCCGCCGCACCGACGCCCGCCCGGACAACCGCGCGGGCGTTGGCTTTTGGGCGTTCAGAAACAATTCAGTTTGATTACGGATAATAGGCCCCATACCAACACAACCCTGTCCCGATTTCGACAGGAAGGAGAACAGCATGAACAAGTCAGCCATGATTGGCGCCCTGGTGGGCGCAGGCGTGGTCCTCGCGGGCGGCTCGGTCGCCGGCTACGCGGTGATGAAGCAGGCCGAACCCAAGTTTGCCGATGTCCTGGCCGTTTCCCCGGTCAAGGAAACCGTCAAGACACCGACCGAACAGTGCCGCAACGTCAACGTGACGCACAGGAAGCCGGTCAAGGATGAGAACCGCATCGCCGGCACCGTGCTCGGCGGCGTGCTCGGTGGCGTGCTCGGCCACCAGGTCGGCAACGGCCGCGGCAATGATGTCGCTACCGTCGTCGGTGCGGCGGCAGGCGGCTACGCCGGCAACCAGGTGCAAAAGAACATGCAGCACAACGACACCTACTCGACCAGCGAGAAGCGCTGCAAGACCGTCGATGAAAGCAGCGAGAAGGTCGTCGGCTACAACGTGAAGTACAAGCTCGACGGGCAGATCGACACCATCCACATGGATCACGACCCGGGCAGCCGCATTCCGGTCAAGGATGGCCAGCTGGTACTCAGCAAGAACGAGGCCGAGGTCGTCCAGAAGTAAGATCGAGGCCCCCGCCCACCGCGGTGATGGCCTGCACGCCAATACCGGCGCGCCTTCCCGAGGCGGCGGGAGCCGCGCCGGTATTGCTTTTCAGCGCCGCACGAGCCAGGTCAGCGCGCCCTCGCCAGCCGCCCGGCCGGTTGCGAAACAGGCTGTCAGCAAGTAGCCACCTGTCGGCGCCTCCCAGTCCAGCATTTCACCGGCGCAGAATGTGCCCGGCAGCGCGTTGAGCATCAGCCCGGCATCGAGCGCCTCGAAGCGCACACCGCCGGCGCTGCTGATGGCCTCGTCGAGCGGCCGGGTGGCGCGCAGCGTGACGGGCAGCGCCTTGATCGCGGCCGCCAGGCGCTCGGGGTGGGCAAAATCCTCTTTCGACACACATTCGCGCAGCAGCCCGACCTTCACACCAGTCAGCCCGAGCCGGCTCTGCAAGTGGCTCGCCAGCGAGCGCGAGCCTCGCGGATGAGCGACTTCGGCCAGCACGCGCGCGGCATCCCAGGCCGGCAGCAGGTCGAGCTCGATCGTGGCCGAGCCTTCGGCCGCGATGCGGTCGCGCAGTGCCGCGGAAAAGGCGTAGACCAGGCTGCCCTCGATACCGGTTGCGGTCACCACGAATTCACCCTGGCGGTAGCGACGCTCACCGGCCAGGTCGGGTAAGGCAAGCGCAACATTCTTGAGCGGCGCGCCGGCGAACTTGTCGCAAAAGAAGGGGCTCCAGCCCACATCGAAGCCGCAGTTGGCGGGCATGAGCGGTGCGATGTCGACGCCGCGCGCCGCGAGCAGCGGCACCCAGCCACCGTCGGAGCCCAACTGCCGCCAGCTGCCGCCGCCGAGCGCGAGCACCGTCACATCGGCATGGACAGTCGATTCGCCTTTGCCGGCGGCGAAACGCAGCGCACCGTCGTCGGCCCAGCCCAGCCAGCGGTGCCGCACATGGATACTCACGCCAGCCGTCCGCAGCCGGTGCAGCCAGGCGCGCAGCAGCGGCGCCGCCTTCATCTCGGTCGGGAACACGCGGCCCGATGAGCCGACGAAGGTCTCGATGCCGAGCGCGTGGATCCACGCGCGCAGCCGTTCGGCAGAAAAGCGCTCGAGCAAGGGTGCCAGTTGCGGCGCACGCTCGCCATAGCGGCCGATGAACGGCGCCTGCGGCTCGGCATGCGTGATGTTCATGCCGCCGACACCAGCCATCAGGAACTTGCGCCCGACAGACGGCATGGCGTCGTACACCTCGACCGCTACCCCGCCCTGGCTCAGCACCTCGGCCGCCATCAGGCCGGCCGGCCCGGCGCCGATGACGACGGCGTGCGGACGGGGAGTGGAGTCGCCGCTCATCGTGCGCAAATCAGGCGTTGTAGCCAAGGTTGGGCGCCAGATCGCGCTCGGCCTGCGCCAAGCTGACCTCGCGCCGCTCGGCATACGCCTCGACCTGATCCTTGTCGACCTTGCCGACCGCAAAGTACTGGCTCTGCGGGTGGCTGAAATAGAAGCCGCTGACGGCCGCCGTCGGCAGCATCGCGTAACCTTCGGTCAGCGTCATGCCGATGCTGTTGGCGTCGAGCAGGCGGAATAGATCGCTCTTCGCCGTATGGTCCGGGCAGGCCGGGTAGCCCGGCGCCGGGCGGATGCCGACGTATTTCTCGTCGATCAGCTCGTCATTGCTCAATGTTTCATCGCCGACATAGCCCCACAGCTCGGTGCGCACCTTGGCGTGCATCAGCTCGGCGAACGCCTCGGCGAAACGGTCAGCCAGCGCCTTGCACATGATCGCGCTGTAATCGTCGTTGGCGGCCTCGAAGCGCGCCACGTGCGGCTCGATGCCCAAGCCCGCGGTGACGGCGAAGGCGCCGAGGTAATCCTGCTTGACCGACGATTTCGGTGCGACAAAGTCGGCCAGACACCAGTTCGGCTTACCCTCGGCCTTGGCGTTCTGCTGGCGCAACGTGTGCCAGGTCATCAGCCTGGCACCGGTCGCCGGGTCGTAGACTTCGATGTCTTCACCATGCACCGAATTGGCCGGGAACAGCCCAACCACGCCGTTCGCCGTGAGCCACTTCTCGTCGATGATCTGCTTCAGCATCTTCTGCGCGTCGGCGAACAGGTTGCGCGCCGTCTCGCCGACGATCTCGTCCTGCAGGATGCGCGGGTATTTGCCGAACAGCTCCCAGGCATTGAAGAACGGGCTCCAGTCGATGTAGTCGGCAATTTCGGCCAGCGGATAGTTTTCGAACTTGATCGTGCCGAGCTGCTTCGGCTTCGGCGGCGTGTAGTTCGCCCAATCAACCTTGAACGCATTGTCGCGCGCCTTGTTCAGCGGCAGCAGCGGCGCCTTCTCGCGGTTGGCGTGGATGGTGCGGATGTTTTCGTACTCGGCCGCAACCTTCTTCACGAACTCGGGCTTCAACTCGTCCGACAACAGGTTGGCGCACACGCCAACGGCACGCGACGCATCCGGCACATAGACCGCCGGGCCTTGATAGTTCGGCGCAATCTTCACTGCCGTGTGCACCTTCGAGGTCGTCGCGCCGCCGATCAGCAGCGGGATGTCGAAACCCTGCCGCTCCATCTCCTTCGCCATATGCGCCATTTCTTCGAGCGACGGCGTGATCAGGCCGGAGAGGCCGATGATGTCGGCGTTATGCTCGCGCGCCGCATCGAGAATCTTCTGTGCCGGCACCATGACGCCGAGGTCGAACACCTGGTAGTTGTTGCAACGCAGGACCACTCCGACGATATTCTTGCCGATGTCGTGCACATCGCCCTTCACTGTTGCCATCACGATGCGGCCCTTGGCCGGCGCATCCTTTAGCCCGAGGCGGATCTTCTCTTCCTCGATGAACGGCTCCAGATGCGCCACGGCCGCCTTCATCACGCGCGCCGACTTCACCACCTGCGGCAGGAACATCTTGCCCGAGCCGAACAGGTCGCCGACATGGTTCATGCCGTTCATCAGCGGGCCTTCGATCACATTGATCGGCCGCGGCACGGACAGGCGCGCCTCTTCGGTATCCTCGACGATATAGGTCGTGATGCCTTTCACCAAGGCATGCGTGATGCGCTCCTGCAGCGTGCCCGATCGCCAAGTCAGATCCTCACCTTGAGCTTGCGTCGCATCGCCCTTGAACTTCTCGGCCAATGCGATCAAGTGTTCGGTCGCATCGCTACCATCCTTTGGCGTGCGGTTCAGCACCACATCCTCGATGCGCTCGCGCAGCTCTTCCGGCACTTCCTCGTACACTTCGAGCGCGCCGGCGTTGACGATACCCATCGTCATGCCCTGCTTGATCGCGTGGTACAGGAACACCGCGTGGATCGCCTCGCGCACCTTGTTGTTGCCACGGAACGAGAAGCTCACGTTCGACACACCGCCCGAAATCTTCGCGTGCGGCAGGTTCTGCTTGATCCAGCCCGTCGCGCGGATGAAGTCGAGGCCGTACAGCGCGTGCTCCTCGATGCCGGTGGCGATCGCGAACACGTTCGGGTCGAAGATGATGTCTTCCGGTGGGAAGCCGACTTCGTTGACGAGGATGTCGTAAGAGCGCTTGCAGATCTCGGTCTTGCGCTCGTAGGTGTCGGCCTGGCCCGTCTCGTCGAAGGCCATCACGATCACCGCCGCGCCGTAGCGGCGCACCAGCCTGGCTTGATGCACGAAGGCGTCCTTGCCTTCCTTGAGCGAGATCGAGTTGACGATGCCCTTGCCCTGCACGCACTTGAGGCCGGCTTCGATCACGCTCCACTTCGAGCTGTCGATCATGATCGGCACGCGCGAAATATCCGGCTCGGCGGCGATCAGGTTCAGGAACGTCACCATGGCCTTGTGGGCGTCGAGCATGCCCTCATCCATATTGATGTCGATCACCTGTGCGCCGTTCTCGACCTGCTGCCGCGCCACTTCGAGCGCAGCCGGGTAGTCACCAGCCAGGATCAGCTTGGCAAACGCACGCGAGCCCGTCACGTTGGTACGCTCGCCGACGTTCACGAACAGGTCGCCATCGCCGATATTGAACGGCTCCAGGCCGGACAGGCGCGCCTTGTGCTCGATTGCCGGCAGCTGGCGCGGCGAGATCATCGCCAGCGTGTCGGCCATCGCGCGGATGTGGTCCGGCGTGGTGCCGCAGCAGCCGCCGACGATGTTGACGAAGCCGGACTCGGCCCATTCCTTCACCTGCACCGCCATATCCTGTGGCGTCAGGTCATAGCCGCCGAAGGCGTTCGGCAGGCCCGCGTTGGCGTGAACCGACACAAAAGCGCTGGAAACGCGCGCGATTTCCTCAACGTAAGGGCGCAGCAGATCCGGCCCCAGCGCGCAGTTCAGGCCCATCGACAGCGGCTCGGCGTGCGACAGCGAGTTGTAGAAGGCTTCGGTCGTCTGGCCCGTCAGCGTGCGGCCCGATTGGTCGGTAATTGTGCCCGAGATCATGATCGGCAGCTCGATACCGTGATCGTCGAAATACTGCTTGATCGCGAACACGGCCGCCTTGGCGTTCAAGGTGTCGAAAATTGTCTCGACCAGCAGCAGGTCGGCGCCGCCATCGACCAGGCCGCGAATCGCTTCGGTGTAGGCCGTCACCAGCTCATCGAAGCTGATGTTGCGGAAGCCGGGGTCGTTGACATCGGGGCTGATCGAGCAGGTGCGGTTGGTCGGCCCAAGCACGCCGGCGCAGAAGCGCGGCTTCGATGGATTCTTTGCTGTTTCCGCCTCGCACAGCTGCTTCACCAGCTTCGCCGATTCGAAATTCAGCTCGTAGACCAGTTCCTCCATGTCGTAATCGGCCATTGCGACCGATGTACCGTTGAAGGAGTTGGTTTCGATGATGTCCGCGCCCGCATCGAGATAGGCCTGGTGGATCTCGGCGATGATCTTGGGCTGCGTCAGCACCAGCAGATCGTTGTTGCCCTTGAGGTCGGAGGGCCAGTCCTTGAAGCGCTCGCCGCGGTAGGCCGCCTCGTCCAGCCTGTAGCGCTGGATCATCGTGCCCATGCCACCATCGAGGATCAGGATGCGGTCGGCAAGCAGGTGTTTCAGTTCAACAGTGCGGTTCACGGGCATGGCGGCGGGCTCGAGTGTTGCAAATGGATGAAAGCCGATGATTTTAGCATGTGGCGGCACGTCCCTGCCGCGATCGCGGCCCGGCGCCCGCCAACCAGTCGGACAATATCGTTTCGATACCGCTCAACTCCGCGCCGGGCGCCGATAAGCGGCAATTGACAGGGGGGGGCCCGTGTACCATGCTTTTAGCAAAGAAGGCCTATTGGAGATCGATCATGGAACTGTACGGCCAATGGCCCTGGCTGGCTGCCACGCTTTGCCTGCTGCTGATTGTCGGGCTGCTCTACCGCAAGCGTCGGGGACAGGGCGATCACTATGGCGCCATGAGCAAACTCGATCTGGTGGCCGAGGCCGAGATCCTGCTCCACTACCAACGCTATGCCGAGGCCGGCAAGCTGCTCAAGGTCGAAATCGACAAGCACCCAGGCAATCTCGATGCCAAGCTGCTGATGCTCAAGGTACTGGCCAAGCAGAACATGCGCATCGAATTCGAATTGCTGGCCCGCGATGTCTATCCGCAGCTGATCGAATCGAACCTGCTCGCCTGGGAAAAAGTCGCCAAGCGCGGGCGCAAGCTCGACCCGGCCAACCCGCTGTACCAGCCGCACGCCATCGAACAGCACGCATGATCGTCTACCTGCATGGCTTCATGTCCGGGCCCGGCTCGTACAAGGCCATGCAGTTTCGTGACTACATGCGCCAGCAGGCGCGGGAACACGAATACGCCTGCCCCAAGCTGCCGCCCTACCCGGGCCAGGCCATCCAACAGCTCGAGGGCTGGCTCGCCACGCTGGCGGCGCCTCTCTGCCTGATCGGCAGCTCGCTCGGCGGCTACTACGCGCTCTGGCTGGCAGAAAAATTCGCCTGCAGGGCCGTGCTGGTCAACCCGGCCATCCGCCCCTACGACGATCTCGCCCGCTACCTGGGCCCGCAGGTCAGCCCCTACACCGACGAGGCCTTCACGCTGGCACCGTGCCACATCGACGAACTGAAGGCGATCGACGTGCCGCACATCACGCATCCCGAGCGCTACTGGCTGCTCAGCCAGACCGGGGATGAGGTGCTCGACTATCGTCTGGGCGTGGAAAAGCTCGCGGGCGCTCGGCAAACCGTCATCGACGACGGCGACCACAGCTTTCAAGGGTTTGAGGCATTCATTCCCGCGATTGACGCCTTCGCCCACACCTAAGCGATTGATCTTGCATGAAACCTGGCCCTTGCACTATTCATAAGAAAACCATCATGTAAGTGCATGAGCCGCGGATGGAGTGGCGAGGTATGGCAGACAATCAAGTACAGGTCGATGTCTCGGTGTTCATGGCATCGTCCATCCATGACATGAAGAATTCGCTGAGCCTGCTCAGCGGCATGCTGGAGAAGTTTCTCGGTGATCTGTCACCGCAGACCTTCGACGGATATTCGCAGATGGCGCAGATGCTGTACGAGGTCCAGCGCGTCAACGGCAACCTGATCCAGCTGCTCACGCTCTACAAGCTCGGCAATGAGCTCTACCCATTCGATGCCGCCCCGCACGAGATGTCGGGTTTCGTTGCCGACGTGGTGGCGCAGAACGAGGCGCTGTTTGCATCGAAGTCGATCACCCTGACGATCGATGTCCCCGAGGAGCTCGTCTGGCACTTCGACGAAGACCTGGTCGCCGGCGCCATCAACCAGGCCATGAACAACGCGGCCAACTATACGCATGACCGCATCGCCCTGATCGTGCGCCAGTCCGGCGACGATATCGAAATACGCGTCGAGGACAACGGCAAGGGCTACCCCGCCGCGATTCTCGCCGCACCCGACGCACTCGCGCGCGGCGTCAATTTCGCCACTGGCAGCACCGGGCTCGGCCTGCACTTCGCCCATGTCATCGCCAGCCTGCACCGTAACTGCGGCCGCCATGGCACGGTACATCTCGAAAATGGCGGCAGCCTGGGCGGCGGCTGTTTTGTCCTGACCCTGCCCTGAGCCCCCCAACCGTGTGAGGTTGAAGCATGTCCCACGCTGGATTGCCCAATTTTGCCGACCTCCGCTTCCTGATCGTCGATGACTTCCATGGCATGCGCAGCATGCTGCGCGACATGCTGCGCGACGCTGAGGCGAAGCACATCGACACCGCCATGCACGGCACCGAAGCGATCGGTCTGCTGCGCAATCACAAATACGATGTGGTGCTGTGCGACTTCAACCTCGGTGATGGTAAGAACGGCCAGCAACTGCTCGAAGAGGCCAAGATCACCCATCTGATCGGCCCCGCCTGCGCCTGGATTATGATCACAGCGGAAAAGACCACCGAAGCCGTGATGGGCGCCGTCGAATACCAGCCGGACGGCTACCTGCTCAAGCCGATCACGGCGGCACAACTGCAGACGCGGCTCGAAAAGATCTGGGTGAAGAAGCGCGCCTTCCAGGAAATCGACCGTGCGCTCTCCGCCAAGGACTACCTGGCGGCAATCCACCAGTGCGATCAGCGCATCGCCATCGACAAGGTCAATGCGTCGGAACTGATGCGGCTGAAGAGCCAGCTGCTGCTCACCATCGGCGACACCGACCGGGCGCGCGCGCTGTACGAGCAGGTGCTGGCGCAGCGCGACCTGCCCTGGGCCAGGACCGGCTTGGCCAAGGTACATTTCCAGGCGGGCGAATACGATCAGGCAGCCGGCCTGTTGCGCCAGGTCATCGACGAGAACCGTGCCTACCTAGAGGCCTACGACTGGCTCGCGCGCACGCTGCAGAAGCAGGGCGACGTGCAGGAAGCAGCGCAGGTGCTGGAGCGCGCCGCCAAGCTCTCGCCGAATTCACCCGAGCGGCAGAAGAACCTGGGCGAGCTCGCGCTGCTGCGTGGCGACGTCGAGGCAGCGGAAAAGGCCTTCCGCAAGAGCATGGTGGTTGGCGAGCACTCGGTGCTGAAAACGCCGGATGCCTATCTCGGCTATGCGCGCGTCTGCAGCAAGAAGCAGCAGCCGGGTGACGCGGTCAAGGCGCTGGGCGTGCTGCAGAAGCATTTCGACAGCGATGAGGTGAGGCTGCGCGCCAAGGCGACCGAAGGCATGGTCTATCGCGACAACCACGACGAGGCCAAGGCCCGCCAGGTCGCGCAGGAAGTCGTTACGCTGCTGGAGAACAGCGAAGGCAAGGCGTCAGGCAAGGCTGGTCTGGAGGCAGCGGAACTGCTGCTGGCGACCGGCAACAAGGACGCAGCCGTGTCGCTGCTGCAATCGGTCGTCCGCAACAATCACGACGACCAGGACCTCGTCGGCAAGGTGCAACAGGCCTTTGACAGCGCGGGCATGGCGGAAGAGGGCGCGCGGCTGGTCGCCAGCTCACGCAAGGAAGCAGTCGACATGATGAATACCGGCGTGTTGCTGGCGCGCGAGGGCAAGCTAGGCGAGGCCGTCGAGTGGATGCGCAATGCACGCGCAGCCATGCCGTCGAATGTGCGTGTCCTGTTCAATTTCGCCCACGTGGCGCTGATGTCGCTGCAGAAGCAGGGGCATGACGAAGCGCTGGTGCGCGAGGTCAGGCTCGCGCTGAGCCAGGCCAACAAGCTGGCACCGGGCGACAAGCGCCATGCCCAGCTATCGAGCCAGCTGGCCAGTCTGGGTTAGGTGGCAGCACCTGGTATGGCGGCGCGCATTGCCTCGGGCACCGGCACGCTGCCGCCATTCACGTAATCCACCCACACCAGCACGGCGTGGCCGGTGGCGTAGAGCGTCTCGGTGTCGCCCTGCACGCGGAACTCGTGATCGATCTTCATGCTGCTGCGCCCGATATGGGTAACGAAAGTGTGGACCTCGACGACAGCCGGGTACACGATCTCTTTCTTGAAGTCACAGCTGATATGCGCGATCACCGGGCCGGTGGCTTGCGGGTTGATGCCGCAGCCGTGGCTGTCGAGCCAGTCGAGGCGGGCCTGCTCCATGTAACGGAAGTAATAGGTGTTGTTGAGATGCCCGAGTGCATCCATATCCCCCCAGCGCATGGTGATATGGGCGATATGGGCGGGGATACGGTTGGCGTGTGTCATTGATAGGTCCTGGGTCTCGGCTCGGCAACGAGTGTAACCGAATTCACCGTCGCCTTGCTGCGGTGCGCCATCGGCTTTCGCAAGCGTCGCGCGGCCCAAGTCGGCTATAATTTGCCGCTTTTGTTCAAACAGTTGGGCTCGATGAACGTATTTTACGAAGAAGACGGCGGCTTCAAGGTCGGTAGCGTGATGCAGGCAGCCGAAGCGTCCTACCAGGTCGAGGCAGTCAGCGGCAAGCGCTCGAAGATCAAGGCAGCCAACGTGCTGCTCAAGTTCGAACGCCAGGCACTGGCCGAATTCCTGCCGCAGGCCGAGGCCGCCGCAGACGACATCGATAGCCAGTTCCTATGGGAATGCTGCGGGCCCGACGAATTCGCATTCGACGCCCTGGCCGAAGAGTATTTCGGCCACGCGCCCAGCGCCACCGAGGCCGCCGCCGTGGCCATCCGCCTGCATTCGGCCCCGATGTACTTCTACAAGAAGGGTAAGGGCCGCTACAAGGCAGCACCGGAAGAATCGCTCAAGGCTGCGCTCGCTGGCATGGAGAAGAAACGTCTGCAGGCCGAGCAAATTGCCCGCCAGGCCGAGCAGCTGGCGCGTTTCGAGTTGCCCGATGGCTTCCAGCCGCTCGTCATGCAGCTGCTCTACAAGCCGGACAAGAACAGTCTCGAATACAAGTCGCTCGATCAGGCCTGCCAGCAGCTGCAGCTGTCGCCCTTGCGTCTGATGGAAAAGTGCGGCGCGCTGCCGAGCGCGCACGACTACCACCTGCAACTGTTCCTGCTCGAATACTTCCCCAAGGGCATCGGCTTCCCCGATATCCCGCCGGCACCGGTCGCCGACGAATTGACGCTGGCTGATGCGGAAGCGTTCAGCCTCGACGACTCGAGCACAACCGAGATCGACGATGCATTCACCGTCAAGCGGCTGGACAACGGCCATTGGCGCATCGGCGTCCATATCGCCGCGCCCAGCCTTGGCATCCTGCCGGAGACACCGCTCGACCAGCTGGTGATGAACCGCCTGTCGACCGTCTATTTCCCCGGCAACAAGTACACGATGCTGCCCGACGAGGTGGTCGGCCACTTCACGCTGCAGGAAGGCACGACCTGCCCGGCGGTATCAATGTATATCGAAATCGACGATGCCTTCGAGGTCATCGCCACCGAGAGTCGCGTCGAACAGGTCAAGATCGCCGCCAACCTGCGCAACGACGTGCTCGAAGCGCACTTCAACGACGAGACGTTGGCCAACGGTAGCGACGGCGACTACGCATTCAAGGCTGAACTGCGCCTGCTGTGGCAATTCGCCTGCGCGCTGGAGAAACGCCGCGGCAAGTACGACCCAACCCGCCCGCCGCAGGTCGATTACAACTTCCACGTCGAGGACGACCGCATCCGCATCACCACGCGCAAGCGCGGCGCGCCGATCGACAAGCTGGTGTCGGAGATGATGATCTTCGTCAATTGCGAGTGGGGGGCATTGCTCGGCGCCAAGAAGGTCCCTGGCATTTACCGCGCTCAGCAGAACGGCCGCGTGCGTATGACCACGAGCCCCGCACCGCACCAGGGGCTCGGCGTGCCGCAATACGCCTGGTCCAGCTCGCCGCTGCGCCGCGCGGTCGACCTGATCAACCAGCGCCAGATCGTGTCGGTGCTGCGCGACGAGCCGCCGGTCTACCCCAAGGGCAGCGCAGTGCTGTTCGAGGCGATGCGCGACTTCGACGCCACCTACAACGCCTACCTCGACTTTCAGGACCGCATGGAGCGCTACTGGTGCCTGCGCTGGCTCAAGCAGGAAAACGTCGTCGAACTGGGCGGCACGGTGCTGCGCGACGGCCAGACGGTACGCCTCAACGGCCTGCCGCTGACCACCAAGGTAGCGGCCATGCCGGAGCTCGGCCCCGGTACGCGCGTGGACCTGCTGATCGGCGAGCCCGACTACCTGAGCCTGGAGCTCGACTGCAAGTTCAAGCAGGTGCAGGCCGCCCCAGCCGAGGCGCTGGTGGAAGAAATCGACGACGAGCACGCGCACATCGATGCGGATGATCTCAGCGATGGCGAAATCGAAGCGCCCACCGAGGCAGCCTCATCCGATCAGGCGACGGAAGGCGAGGCGAGCGTGTGACAAGCGCTCGCTTTTTGCCTAGAATCGTTCGTTTAGGACAATGTCTTTAGATTGTTTGCTACCGTGCTGAATACGCTTCGCCTGCCCGAAGGGCCCGACCGCTCCGGCTTTTACCTGAAAGTCGCGCTGGGGGTATCGATCGCGGCCCATGCCGTGCTGCTGTCGGTAAAATTCGTCTACCCCGAGCTGAAAAAGCTGTCCAGCACCATGCCGCTCGACATCATCCTGGTGAACAGCAAGAGCCAGTCGGCACCGCTCGACCCGCAGGTGCTGGCACAGGCCAATCTCGACGGCGGCGGCAACACCGACGAGAACCGCCGCATCAAAACGCCGCTGCCGCTGCAGAAGGATGCCGACATGGCGCAGGAGCAGCAGCTCGAACAAAGCGTCAAGAAAGAGCGCCAGCTCGAAACCGAGGCGCAGAAGCTGATGACGCAGATGCGTTCCAAGCAGGCGATGCCTCAGCCCGACCAGAAAACGCGCCCGCAGCAGGAGCAAAGCGAAGGCCAGGATACGCAGGAGCTGGTACAGAAGAGCCTGGCCATGGCCCGCCTCGAAGGCCAGATCAGCAAGGATTGGGACTCCTACCAGCAGCGGCCGCGCAAGATGTTCATCGGTGCGCGCGCACGCGAGACCTATCAGGCACGCTATGTCGAAGACTGGCGCATGAAGATCGAGCGCATCGGCACCAACCTGTTCCCGGAAGAAGCCAAGCGCCGCAAGATCTACGGCTCACTGCAGATGACGGTCGAGATTCGTGCCGACGGCAGCATCGCCAATGTCGAGGTCAACCGCAGCTCAGGCCACAAGGTGCTCGATGAGGCGGCCAAGCGTATCGTCTTCCAGGCCGCACCGTATGCGACCTTCCCGCCCGAGCTGCGCAAGCAGGGCGACATCATCAGCATTACGCGCACCTGGAGCTTTACCACCGCCGATCAGCTGGTCGGTGGTGACTAGGCACAGGCTACGGCATGCAACCATGAAAAAACCCGTCACCTTGGTGACGGGTTTTTCTTTACCGGCCAGCGTGGCCGACTGCCGACAATCAGCCCTGGAGCTTCTTCTTCAACAGTTCGTTGACTTGGGCCGGGTTGGCCTTGCCCTTGCCGGCCTTCATCACCTGCCCCACGAGCGAGCCGAACACCTTCTCCTTACCGCCGCGGTATTCCTCGACCATGGCCGGGTTGGCCGCCAGCACCGAATCGACGATGGCTTCGATCGCACCACTGTCGACCTGCTTCAGGTCGAGCTCGTCGATCAGCAGGTCGGCCGACTTGTCGGACTCCCACATCGCCTTCATCACATCCTTGGCACCCTTGTTGTTGATGGTGCTGTCGGTGATGCGCTTGATCAGGCCAGCCAGGCGCTCGCTCGACACCGGGCTCTCGGTGATGTCCTTTTCCTCGCGGTTCAGCGCCGCCGACACATCGCCCATGATCCAGTTGGCTGCAAGCTTGGCATCGGCGCCAGCCGCCACAGTGGCTTCATAGTAGGCCGCCAGCGCCTTGGTCGCGGTCAGCGTGCGTGCGTCGTATTCCGTCAGGCCGTATTGCTCGACGAAGCGCTGCTTCATCGCAGCCGGCAGCTCGGGCATCTCGCCCTTGACCCGTGTAATCCAGTCGTTGTCGATATACAGCGGCAGCAGGTCCGGGTCGGGGAAGTAGCGATAGTCGTGCGCGTCTTCCTTGGTGCGCATCATGCGGGTCTCGCCGGTATCCGGGTTGAACAGCACGGTGGCCTGCACGATCTTGTTGCCGTCCTCGATCTGCTCGATCTGCCACTGCACCTCGTAGTCGATCGCCTGTTGCAGGAACTTGAAGCTGTTGAGGTTCTTGATCTCGCGCCGCGTGCCGAATTCCTTCTGCCCCTCGGGGCGGACGGAGACGTTGGCATCGACGCGGAAGCTGCCCTCCTGCATATTGCCGTCGCAGATGCCGAGCCAGGTCACCAGGCTGTGCAACGCCTTGGCATAGGCAACCGCTTCGGCCGACGAGCGCATTTCGGGCTCGGACACGATCTCGAGCAGAGGCGTGCCGGCGCGGTTGAGGTCGATGCCGGACATGCCGTGGAAGTCTTCATGAAGGCTCTTGCCGGCATCTTCCTCGAGGTGGGCACGGGTCAGATTGATCACCTTCTCGTGCTCGCCGACCTGGATCGCGATCGTGCCGCCCTCGATCACCGGCAGCTCAAACTGGCTGATCTGATAGCCCTTGGGCAGGTCGGGGTAGAAGTAATTCTTGCGCGCGAAGATCGATTTCTGGTTGATCTTCGCGCCGATGGCGAGGCCGAACTTGATCGCGCGCTCGACCGCGCCACGGTTCATCACCGGCAGCACGCCGGGTAGCGCGATGTCCACCGCGCAGGCCTGGCGGTTAGGCTCGGCGCCGAAGGCAGTCGAGGCGCCCGAAAAGATCTTCGATTGGGTCGATAGCTGGGTATGCACTTCCAGGCCGATGACGACTTCCCACTTCATGTCTGTATTCTCTCTCGCAACAATTATTCGGCGCTGCGCTTGAACGTCGCCAGCAGCGCCCCGGCACCCACGAACAGGCTGCCGAAAGTCCGGTTCATCCATTTGATATGGTGCGCCTCGCGCAGGGCGCTCAGCACGCGGCTCGCCAGCAGCGTGTAGCCGCTCATCACTACCACATCGGTAAACATCAGTGTGCCGGCGCAGATCAGGTATTGCTGCGCCTGCGCCGCATGGGGGTTGATGAACTGTGGCAACACGGCCAGCATGAACACGATCCCCTTGGGGTTGCTGGCGTTGACCAGAAACCCTTCCACCACCAGCTGCCGGGGCGTATGCCCGCCCTCGTCATGAAACTCGATCGGCTGCGGCTCCGCGCGCCATTGCTGGATGCCGAGCCAGACCAGATAGACCACGCCCAGCCACTTGATCACCATGAACGCATGCTGGCTCGCCGCCAGCACCGCCCCCAGGCCCGCCGCCACGATCGCGATCAGGAAGATCACACCGAGCTGCAGGCCGAAGATATTCCACAGGCCCTTGCGGTAGCCGTAGCGCATGCCCGTGCTCATCGACTTGATGGCGCCCGCGCCGGGCGACAGGCTGATGAGCCAGCTCGCGACGAAGAAGGCGATCCAGGTTTGCTGCGTCATGCTGTCTCCGATCCGTCCGCTGCGGCGCGGTACCAATAGCGATAATGGGTGTCGAAGCCAAAGCTACGATACAAGGCCACGGCCGGTGCATTCGCCACCACCACCTGCAGGTAGCCATGGTGTGCGCCGCGCTGCGCGGCCCAGCCCAACATCGCAGCTACCACCCGTCGACCTAGCCCCCGGCGGCGCAGCGCAGGATCGGTCACGACATCGAACAAACCCACCCAGCCGTGCTGGATCACCGCCAGCCCGATCGCCACGACCTGCCCCGCCTCGCTCAATGCGAAACCGCTGCTGGCCACGGGCAGACGCGACAACATGTCGCGCACGATGCCCAGTTCAACATCGGACTCGCCCATCAGGCGCTGCCGCGCACGCAACCAGTCTTCGTCGAGCGCCGGCATGGCCGCCACCTCGGTCGACAGTCCGAACTCGGCCGGTAAAGCCGCGACCTGCACCAGCGTCGGGTCAAGCACACGATACCCACGCGCCGCCAACAGCGGGTCCAGCTGCGGCGGCGCCACCTGCTCGGCCAGCTTGAACAGCGGCCTCAATCCCCAGTCCCGATAAACCGCCTCGCAGGCGACTACGGTCAATTCCATCTCCTGCACGCCCGTGTACAGGGGCAGCACCGAGTTGGCATGCTTGCGTAGCCCTGGCTATGCCTCAGCACCCAGCCGTCGACCAGCCTGCAATCGAGCGCAGGCAGCGCATTGGCCGACCACTCCTCGATGTCGCGCGGTGAAGGCAGCCTTTGCGAGCTCAGATGGCCGGCTTCCGCTCATGCCAGTCTGTCACCTTTTGGAACTGGTGTGCCACATTGAGCATGCGCGCTTCCGCGAAATAGTTGCCGACGATCTGCATGCCCACCGGCCGGGCATTGGCGCCGAAGCCCACCGGCACGCTCATGCCGGGCAGGCCGGCGAGGTTGATCGCCAGCGTGTAAATGTCGGCGAGATACATCGCCACCGGGTCGTCGGCCTTCTCGCCGAGATTCCATGCCACGGTCGGCGCTACCGGCCCCATGATCACGTCGCACTGCTTGAACGCCTCCTGGAAATCCTGGGCGATCAGGCGGCGCAGCTGCTGGGCCTTGATGTAATAGGCGTCGTAGTAGCCATGCGACAGTACATAGGTGCCGACCATGATGCGGCGCTTGACCTCGGTGCCGAATCCCTCGGCCCGCGTCTTCATGTACATGTCCTTGAGGTCGCCATACTCGGCGGCGCGGCGGCCATAGCGCACGCCGTCGAAGCGCGACAGATTGCTCGATGCTTCGGCGGGCGCGATCACGTAGTAGGAGGCGATGGCCAGGCGGCTGCGCGGCAGGCTGACCTCGACCACTTCGGCACCGAGCTTCCTGTACTCGGCCACGGCGGCGTCGATCGCGCTGGCTACGTCGCCTGCCAGGCCATCGCCGAAGTATTCCTTGGGCAGGCCGATGCGCAGGCCGTTCAGTGGTTGTTCAAGTTCGCGCGTGTAGTCTTCGGCGGGCTTTTCCAGGCTGGTCGAATCGCGGCAGTCGAAACCGGCCATGGTGTTGAGCAGCAAGGCACAATCTTCCGCCGTCCTGGCCATCGGGCCGCCCTGATCGAGGCTCGACGCATAGGCGATCATGCCGTAACGCGAGACGCGGCCGTAGGTCGGCTTGATGCCGGTGATGCCGCAGAACGCGGCCGGCTGGCGGATCGAGCCGCCGGTGTCGGTGCCGGTCGCAGCGGGTGCCAGGCGGGCCGCCACGGCAGCCGCCGAGCCGCCCGAGCTGCCGCCGGGCACCGCGCCGAGGTCCCACGGGTTCCTGGCCGCGCCGTAGGCACTGTTCTCGTTGGTCGAGCCCATGGCGAACTCGTCCATGTTCGCCTTGCCGAGTATCACGCTGCCAGCGACATTGAATTGTTCGATGACATGCGCGTCATAGGGAGAGACGAAATTCGACAGGATCTTCGAGCCAGCCGTGGTCAACCAGCCCTTGGCGCAGAAAATATCCTTGTGCGCAATCGGGATGCCCGTCAGCGGCCCGGCCTGGCCCGCGGCAATGCGCGCGTCCGCCTGGCGCGCCTGCGCCAGCGACTGCTCGGCGTCGATGGTGATGAAGGCATTGAGCTGCGGATTGAGGGCCGCGATACGGCCGAGATAGGTTTGCGTCAGCTCGACGCTCGATACCTGCTTGGCCGCGAGTGCGGCCGACAATTGTTTCAGGCTGGATTCGATCATTTGGCAATACGTGATGGATGGCGCAGGGGCAGACGACCGGTCTCGATCGCCAGCGGGAATCGCTTATTCGATGACTTTCGGGACCAGATACAGGCCGGTTTCGACCTGCGGCGCCACGGCTTGGAAGGCCTCGCGCCGGTCGGTTTCGGTGACCAGGTCGTCGCGCAGCCGCAGGTAGACATCCTGTGCGTGGCTCATGGGTTCGACCCCGGTCGTATCGACGGCCTGCATCTCCTCGATCAGGCCGAAAATACCATTCAACTTGCCAAGCACCTGCTCGGCCTCCGACTCGTTCACCTGAAGGCGCGCCAGCACGGCAATGCGCTTCACGTCATCGATGGAAAGGGACATAAATTCCTCTTATGACAGCTTTAATAGTGCAATGCCAATAAGGTATCATACACCGTTTGATTGACCCAAGCGCCGCCACGCCACGAGCCCAGCGCTCGCCCCGATGCCGCAAGAGACGCCTACGCGCAGACCGGCACACTCATCCAGGCTTGGCGGACCCAGTGTCACCATCATTTTGGAACAATTCGACCGGCATCGAGCCCAAGCACAGACCATGGCCCTCGGTGCCCTGTTTAGTCTCACGATCAGATTTCAGCGGAAAATTCTCACATGCTTCGTTCCCTCAGCGGTTACTTCTCGAATGACCTGGCCATTGACCTTGGCACGGCCAATACCCTGATCTACGTTCTCAGCAAGGGCATCGTGCTCGACGAGCCATCCGTCGTATCCATCCTGCAGGAAGGCGGCCCGAGCGCCAAGAAACACATCCTCGCCGTCGGCCTTGAGGCCAAGAAGATGCTGGGCCGTACACCAGGCTCGATTTCGGCGATTCGCCCAATGAAGGACGGCGTGATCGCCGACTTCACCATCACCGAGCAGATGCTCAAGCAATTCATCCGCAAGGTCAGCCCGTCGCGCCTGTTCTCGCCCAGCCCGCGCATCGTCATCTGCGTGCCGTGCGGCTCCACCCAGGTGGAACGTCGCGCGATCAAGGAATCGGCACTCGGCGCCGGTGCCCGCAAGGTGGCGCTGATCGAGGAGCCGATGGCCGCGGCCATGGGCGCGGGCCTGCCGGTCGAAGAAGCCACCGGCTCGATGGTAGTGGACATCGGCGGCGGCACCACCGAAGTCGGCGTGATCTCGCTGGGAGGCATCGTTTACAGCAGCTCGGTGCGTGTCGGCGGCGACAAGTTCGACGAATCGATCATCAACTACATTCGCCGTAATTACGGCATGCTGATCGGCGAAACCACCGCAGAAGAAATCAAGAAGCGCATCGGCTCGGCCTTCCCCGGCGCCGAGGTGCGCGAGATGGAAGTGAAGGGCCGCAATCTGGCCGAGGGTATTCCACGCTCGTTCACGATCTCGTCCAACGAAATCCTCGAGGCATTGACCGAGCCGCTCAACCAGATCGTCTCGGCAGTGAAACAGGCACTGGAACAAACCCCGCCGGAGCTGGGTGCGGACATCGCGGAAAAGGGCATGGTACTGACCGGTGGCGGCGCGTTGTTGCGCGACATCGATCGCCTACTGATGGAAGAAACCGGGTTGCCCGTGATTGTCGCGGACGACCCGCTGACCTGCGTGGTGCGCGGCTCGGGTAAGGCACTGGAGAAGATGGACACGGTCGGCAGCATCTTCACCAACGACTAAGCGTTCATTTCAATACAATAAGCCCGCCGGCCTGCTGGCCGCGCGGGCATTCCACATTCAAGGCAGCAGCGACGGCCAATGGAACATCAAGCGCCATCGTTTTTCATTCGCGGGATCAGTCCGAAAGCCAAGCTCGGCTTTTACGGTCTGGTGTCGCTCGCCCTTCTGGTTGTCGACAGCCATTACCGCATCCTCGACGTGGTGCGGGATAAGGTGTCGATCGCGCTCTACCCGCTACAGGTTGTCGCGACTGCGCCGATCACGGCAACCCAGAAGGTCTCAGACTTCCTCACCAGCCAGGCCAAGCTGCTGATGGAGAACGAGCAACTGCACAACCAGCAGCTGGAGGCCAACGCCCAGCTGCTGCGGATGCGCGAACTGCAGACGGAGAACGACCGTCTGCGTGGCCTGCTCGGCGCGGCGCATCAGCTGCCGGGCCAGACCATGTTTGCCGAGATACTGTACGCCGGGCGCGACCCGTTCACCCGCAAGGTGATCGTCAACCGCGGCGCGCACGACAGCGTCGAGGCCGGCCAGCCGGTGATCGACGACTCCGGCGTGTTGGGGCAGGTCACACGCGTTCACGAGCTGCTCAGCGAGGTCACGCTGCTGACCGACAAGGGACAGCCGGTCCCGGTCCAAGTCCAGCGCAACGGCCTGCGCGCCGTGGTGTTCGGCACCGGTGAGGCCAATCAGCTGGAAATCCGCTTCATGCCCTATAACGCCGACATCCAGGTGGGTGACACATTGGTGACCTCGGGTATCGACGGCACTTACCCGCCCGGTCTGCCCGTCGCCACCGTCACGCTGGTGGACAAGAGCGGCGTGCTGAATTTCGCCCGCATCGTCTGCAAGCCGTCCGGCAGTGTCGACAAGCACCGCTACCTGCTGATCCTGCAGGAAAAACGCGAGCTACCGCCGGCGCCGGCGCCCGAGCCGACGCCCGAGAACAAACAGAAGAAGCGCCGCAGAGGGAGCGACTGATGCCGGTTTCGATGACGCCTCGGCAGATCCTGCGCCCGGTCAGCAATGGCTGGATCCTGCTGTCCTTCCTGATTGGCTTCACGCTGAACTTCATCCCCTGGGGCAGCCATGCCATCACCGTGCAGCCGGACTTCGTCCTGCTGCTGCTGCTGTTCTGGTGCACGCATCAGCCGCGCAAGATCGGCATGAGCTTTGCGTTCTTTTTTGGCCTGGTCATGGATATCGCCGACGCCAACGTGTTCGGCCAGCATGCGCTTTCCTATCTGCTGATCAGCTATCTGGCTGTCTTCATCTCGCGTCGCCTGCTGATGCAGACGCTGTGGCAACAGTCGGTGCACATCTTCGGCCTCTTGCTGCTGGGCCAGTTCATCATGGTCTTTGCCCGCCTGCTGGGCGGCGCCAACTTCATCGGCCTAGGCTACTTCGTCGCCAGTCTCACCGGCGCGCTGCTGTGGCCACTCCTCTCCGAACTGTTGCAGGCACCCCAGCGCCAGGCCATCAAGACGCGGTATGAATCGTCCAACGGCCCTTAAAGACAGCGCGCGCGAGCTGTACAGCTTTCAAACCCGCCTGCTCACCGCCAGCCTTGTGGTACTGGTGGCGTTTGGCGGCCTGGTGGCGCGTTTCGTCTGGCTGCAAGTGAATCAGCACGACCACTACCAGACACTGGCCGAGTCGAACCGCATTTCCATCGTACCGGTCACCCCCAACCGGGGCCTGATTCTCGACCGCAACGGCGTGGTGCTGGCCAACAACTTCTCGGCCTACACGCTGGAAATCACGCCGAGCAAGACACGCGGGCTCGAAGAGACGATCGACGACCTGTCCAAGCTGATCGACATCACCCCCAAGGATCGCAAGCGCTTCAAGAAGCTGCTCGAGGAAAGCAAGAATTTCGAGAGCCTGCCGATCAAGACCCGGCTCAGCGACGAGGAAGTGGCCAAGTTCGCGGCCAACCGCTACCGTTTCCCCGGCGTCGAGATCAATGCCCGGCTGTTCCGTCACTATCCGCTCAACGAGATCGCGTCGCACCTGATCGGCTACATCGGCCGCATCAACGACAAGGATCTGGCGGACATCGAGGCGCGCGACGAGACGACGAACTACAAGGGTACCGACCACATCGGCAAGACGGGCCTGGAGCAAAGCTATGAGCACGAGCTGCACGGCACCACCGGCTATGCCGAGGTGGAAACCGATGCTGGCGGCCGCGCGGTGCGCACACTGCGGGTCAAGCCGCCGATTGCCGGCAACAACCTGATCCTGTCCGTCGATATCGAGCTGCAGAAGGTCGTCGAGAATGCGTTTGGCGACCGCCGCGGCGCGCTGGTTGCGATCGAGCCTAACACCGGCGGCGTGCTGGCCTTCGTCTCCAAACCAGGCTTCGACCCCAATCTCTTCGTCGACGGCATCGACCCGCAAAGCTGGAAGGAGCTCAACGAGTCGCCCGACAAGCCGCTCAACAACCGGGCATTGCAAGGCACCTACCCTCCCGGCTCGACCTTCAAGCCCTTCATGGCGCTGGCGGCCCTCGAATATGGCAAGCGCACGCCGCAGCAGGCCATCGCCGATCCGGGCTTCTTCAACTTCGGCGGCCACCGTTTCCGTGACGACAAACCGGGCGGCCACGGCTATGTGGACATGTACCGCTCGATCGTCGTGTCGTGCGACACCTACTACTACATGTTGGCCAACGATCTTGGCATCGACAGCATCGCGCGCTTCATGAAGGCGTTCGGCTTTGGCCAGCTCTCGGGCATCGACATCGACGGCGAAAAGACCGGCGTGCTGCCGTCACCGGAATGGAAGCGCAAGCGCTTCAAGAAACCCGAAATGCAGAAGTGGTATCTGGGTGAGACGGTGAGCGTCGCCATCGGCCAGGGCTACAACGCCTACACGCCGATGCAGATGGCGCACGCGGTATCGACGCTGGCCAACGATGGCGTGATGTTCAAGCCGCACACGGTCAAGTTCATCGAGAACAGCGTGAACGAAGTGCGTACTCTGATCGAGCCCAAACCGATTGCCACGTTGCCGCTCAAGCAGAGCAACATCGACGTGATCAAGCGCGCGATGGTCGGCGTGAACATCGAAGGAACCGGCGCCGGGGTGTTCCGCAACGCGCCCTATCTCGCCGCGGGCAAGACCGGGACGGCACAGGTGTTCAGCCTCAAGGGCGCCAAGTACAGCGCCCACGGCACCAAGGAGCATCTGCGCGATCACGCCTGGTATATCGTGTTCGCACCGGCGGACAAACCGAAGATCGCACTCGCGGTGCTGGTGGAAAACGGCGGTTTCGGCGCCCAGGCGGCGGCACCCATCGCGCGCCTGGTGCTCGACTACTATCTGGCCGGCAAGAAGCCGGATCAGCCGGCCGCCGAATCGACAGAAATCAACGGCGATTGAGGATGTTATGAAGATCGACGCACGTCGCCTGATCGGCCTGCTTTACAAGAATCTCGACGGCCCATTGCTGCTGCTTGCCGCCTGCCTGATGGCGGCCAATCTGGCCGTGCTGTACTCGGCATCGAACCAGAGCATGGACAAGATCATGTCGCAGCTGATCAATATGTCGGTCGCGGCCGGCATCATGTGGATCGCCGCCAATATCTCGCCGCAGCGCATGATGATGCTCGGGCCGCCGCTCTATCTGATTGGCTTCGTGCTGCTGATAGGCGTCGCGCTGACCGGCGACGTGGTCAACGGCGCCCGGCGCTGGCTGCATATCGGCGTCACACGTATCCAGCCCTCGGAGATCATGAAGATCGCGCTGCCGATGATGTTGGCCTGGTACTTCCAGCGCCAGGAAGCGGTCCTGAAGTTGCGTGATTTCGCGATCGCCACGCTGATCATGCTGCTGCCGCTGGGTCTGATCCTCAAGCAGCCCGACCTCGGCACTGCCATCCTGGTGAGCGCAGCGAGCTTCTACATCCTGTTTCTGGCCGGCCTGCCCTGGTACATCGTCGGGACACTGGTGCTGGCCGGCATCGGCGGCATCTACTTCGTCACGAACTGGGACCTGTGCATCAAGATATTCCACGACTACCAGTGCCGGCGCGTGGCCACCATGCTCGACCCGATGCAGGACCCGCTCGGCGCGGGCTATCACACGATCCAGGGCACCATCGCGATCGGCTCGGGCGGCGTGCTCGGCAAGGGCTGGCTCAACGGTACGCAGACCCACCTCGACTTCATTCCCGAACGCACCACCGACTTCATCTTCGCGGTGTTCGCCGAGGAATTCGGCCTGCTCGGCAACTGCCTGCTGCTGGTGCTCTACCTGCTGGTGATCGCCCGTGGTCTGTTCATCTCGTCGCGCGCCAGCAGCTTCTTCGGCCGTCTGCTGGCAGGCTCGATCACGCTGTCTTTCTTCACCTACGCCTTCGTCAACATGGGCATGGTATCGGGCATCCTGCCCGTGGTCGGCGTACCCTTGCCGCTGATCAGTTATGGCGGCACCGCACTCGTCACCCTGAGCCTCGGGTTCGGAATTCTGATGAGTATTCATGCACATAGAAAACTGGTGCAAACCTGATATTGGAGTAGGGTCTTGAACGGCGCGCAATGCCGCGCCAGTCGTATATTTCGGGGCAAATTTAGACTTTCCTGATAAATCAGACACTTGCCGATTTCATGACCTTGTGAAACAATCGGCTCGTCTTCAATTCATTGACGCAGTTCAATGCCCCTGAGCGACGACGCAAGGTCGCCTTAAAGACCAGACGTTCAGGGTTTCATGCTGTACCCGTTGCGCGCCCTGCGCGCAGCCCGGACACTCCGTCCACATCGCCAACCCCAGGTGCTTGCCCAGTTCACGAGCTTGCTCGACTGGTCGCCTGCGCCGCTTTGACGAATGGAGGATTAGCGTGCCTGCGCGGACCCTTTTCCCTAGCAATCCCCGTACGCCGATCTCATACTGGCTCGCGTACGCTGTCGTTGGCAGCCTGCCCCTGATGCTGCAGGCCTGTGCCACTTATCCATCTGCTCCCGCTGCGGCCAAGCCCAGCGTGACGGCGCCCACCGTTGTCGGCAAGGCCGGCGAAGAGCGCAAGACCACGCCGGCAATCAAGCCCGGCAAGAATGGCGGCGCGTTCTGGCTGGACGATGGCCCTCCCGAGAGCGTGCCGGTCGACCTAAGCAAGGTGACCGAGCCCGAGCCCAGGATCGAGCCGCTGAACAAATTCGCCAACAATCCGTATAGCCGCTTCGGCGAGGATTACGTGCCGTCCAAGGAACTCAAACCCTACCAGGGCGAAGGTATCGCGTCGTGGTATGGCAAGAAGTTCCACGGCCAGAAAACATCGTCGGGCGAACGCTATGACATGTTCGCAATGACGGCCGCTCACGCGACGCTGCCGATCCCGAGCTATGCCCGCGTCACCAATATGGAGAACGGCAAGTCGGTGATCGTGCGCATCAACGATCGTGGCCCGTTCCACAAGAATCGCGTGATGGATTTGTCCTATGCGGCGGCCTACAAGCTCGATTATGTCGCCAAGGGCAGTGCGCGCATCTCGATCGAGGCCATTACGGCCGATGAAATCGCGCAGATGAAACAGCAGGGTGGGCTGCTCGAACGCATCGCACCGCCCAAGCTGGCCAAGGCCAAGTCCGTCGAGAAACCAGTGGCGGATGACAAGCCTGTCGCCGTGGTCGCCTCGGCCGTCAGCACCGAGCCCAAGGTGGTCAGTGAAGTACTGGCCCCCGCCGCCAGCGTTACCAATGCTGCGGCCGACTCGATCAGCAGCGATACCGTTGGCAATGGTGTCTACCTGCAGGTCGGCGCCTTCCGCAGCAAGGACAACGCCGAGTCGCTGCGTGACCGTCTGGTCCGTGGCGGCGCCGAGCTTGCCCACGAGATGGTGAACGTGGTCACCAGGCAAGGCGTATCCCGCATCCACATTGGCCCCTATGCGACCGAAGCCGCTGCTCGCCTGGCAGCCGGAAAACTCCGCGACGTGCTGGCATTGAATTCGGTAGTCGTACGCTGATGCCGCGCCGCATGACTCACCCGGCCCGCTGGCCGGGTGGAGGCGCTTTGCATGCCGCACGCGAAGCGTTCCGCAACGGCGGGGTGCTCGCCTATGCCACCGAATCCTGCTTTGGCCTGGGTTGCGACCCGCGCGACATGCGCGCGGTAAGCCGGGTGTTGCAGCTCAAGCGGCGACCCAGCCACAAGGGCGTGATCCTGGTGGCCGCCAGCCTGCGCCAGTTGCGGCCCTTCATCGCCCCGCTCAGCGCGCGCGAACGGGCGCTGGTGCAGCAATACTGGCCCGGCCCCTACACCTTCGTCATGCGTGCCTCGCGTTTCGCTCACCCCTTGCTGACGGGCAAGCACGGCACGATCGCGGTGCGCATCAGCGCCCACCCGGAAACCGCCGGGCTGTGCCGGGCACTCGGTTCCGCACTGGTATCGACCAGCGCCAACCTGGCCGGCCAGGTGTCGCTGAAAACGGCAGCAGCCTGCCGCCGCACCTTCGGCGACCAGGTGGTCACCGTCCCCGGCCGCATCGGCCGCCGCCGCAAGCCGTCGACAATCATCGAGCTGGCGACAGGCCGCGTGTTGCGCTGATCCGGACCCGTGCCTGGCCATCCTCCCAAAGGACTAGGCCAAGCATCGGTTTTGGCTGATATTCACGCATCGGTTAGAATACGAGAATCTGTCCGCCTTGTTTTCGTGCATGCATCTCTTTGCCTTCGGCCTCAACCACCATACAGCCCCGCTCGCGATGCGGGAGAAGGTGGCGTTTCCCGCCGAAACCATGGGCACGGCACTGCACGATCTGTTGTCCTGTAGCAAGGCCGCCGAGGCGGCCATCGTATCGACCTGTAATCGTACCGAGATCTACTGCAACACGCAGGACCCGAGCGCCGTCATCGAATGGCTGGCGACCTATCATCAGCTCCCGGTCAACAAGGTCGAGCCTTTCCTTTACCGGCTGCCGGAAGACCAGGCCGTGCGCCACGCTTTCCGCGTCGCCAGCGGGCTCGATTCGATGGTGCTGGGCGAGGCACAGATCCTCGGCCAGCTCAAGGACGCGGTACGCACGGCCGAGCAGGCCGGTACGCTGGGCACACTGCTCAACAACCTGTTCCAGCGCACCTTTTCGGTCGCCAAGGAAGTCCGCACGCGTACCGAGATCGGCGCCAACTCGGTGTCGATGTCCGCTGCGGCCGTGCGGCTGGCAGAACGCATCTTCCCGAGCGTGGCCGACACGCGCGTGCTGTTTATCGGCGCCGGCGAGATGATCGATCTGTGCGCGACCTATTTCGCCGCCCAGCATCCGAAAAGCATCACCGTTGCCAACCGCACGCTCGAACGCGGCCAGGCGCTGGCTTCGCGCCTGAACGGCCAGGCCGTGCTGCTGGCCGACCTACCGCAGGTGCTGCCGCAGCACGACATCGTCGTCACCTCGACGGCAAGCCAGCTGCCCATCCTCGGCAAGGGCATGGTCGAGCGCGCGATCAAGGCCCGCCGCCACCGGCCGATGTTCATGGTGGACCTGGCGGTGCCGCGCGACGTCGAAGCCGAAGTCGGCGATCTCGACGACGTCTACCTCTACACCGTGGACGATCTGGCCAGCGTGGTGCAGGAAGGGCGCGAGCGGCGCCAGACAGCCGTGGTCGAGGCCGAGACGATCATCGATAGCAAGGTCGGCGAGTTCATGCACTGGCTCAGTGCGCGCGAGGCCGTGCCGGTGATCCGCAACCTGCGCGACAAGGCCGAGCGTCTGCGTCGCCATGAGCTCGAACGCGCGCTGAAACTGCTGGAAAAGGGCGAGTCGCCTGCCCAGGTGCTCGAAGCGCTGTCGCATGCGCTGACCAACAAGTTCACCCACGCGCCGACCCAGGCGCTGCACAACGCCCAGCCGCCCGAGCGCGAGCAGACGCTGGCGCTGATCAGCCGCATCTACGGCGCCCACGACAACGAATAGCCCGCCGCCCGGCGGCAATGTTCAGCCGTCGGCTTTCGTTGCATAATTCCGCCCTTCGTCCGCCGTATTGATTCGATCCATGAAACCCAGCATTGCCGCCAAACTCGCTCAGCTCGTCGACCGCCAGGAAGAGGTCAGCCACCTGCTCGCCAGCGAAGAGGCAACGCGCGACATGGACAACTACCGCAAGCTCACGCGCGAGCACGCCGAGATCACGCCGGTGGTCGAGCTGTACCAGGCCTATCGGCAGTGCGAGCAGGACATCGTCACCGCGCAGGAGATGCTGGCCGACCCGGAGATGAAGGAGTTCGCCGAGATCGAGATCCAGGAGAACAAGCAGAAGCTCGACACGCTCGCGCTCGACCTGCAGAAGCTGCTGTTGCCGCGCGACCCTAACGACGAGCGCAACATCTTCCTCGAAATCCGCGCCGGCACCGGCGGCGACGAATCGGCGCTGTTCGCCGCCGACCTGTTCCGCATGTATTCGCGCTTTGCCGAGCGCAACCGCTGGCAGGTGGAGATCGTCTCGGCCAGCGAGTCGGACCTCGGTGGCTACAAGGAAATCATCGCGCGCATCGTCGGCTTCGGCGCCTATTCCAAGCTCAAGTTCGAATCGGGCGGCCACCGCGTGCAGCGCGTGCCGGCCACCGAGACGCAGGGCCGCATCCATACCTCGGCCTGCACCGTCGCCGTCATGCCTGAGGCGGACGAGCTGGCCGAGGTGGAAATCCGCAACGAGGATATCCGCGTCGACACTTTCCGCGCGTCCGGCGCGGGTGGCCAGCACATCAACAAGACCGATTCGGCGGTGCGCATTACCCACCTGCCGACCGGCATCGTGGTCGAATGTCAGGACGATCGCTCGCAGCACAAGAACAAGGCCCGTGCGCTGTCGGTGCTGGCCGCGCGCATCAACGACGCCCAGCTGCGTGAGCGCCAGGCCAAGGAGGCCGCGACGCGCAAGAGCCTGGTTGGCTCGGGCGACCGCTCGGAGCGCATCCGCACCTACAACTTCCCGCAGGGCCGGATGACTGACCACCGCATCAACCTGACCCTGTACAAGCTCGACCAGATCATGGACGGCGATCTGTTCGAACTGACCCAGTCCCTCGTCAACGAGCACCAGGCCGAACTGCTCGCCGCCATGGGCGAGGACTGATCGCTCAACCCAGCTTCTTCTCCAGGAACAAGGCGCGCCCCATGCGCGGATCGAGCTCGTAGGGCAGGAAGCCGGCGCGCCGGTAGACCGACATGGCGCCGTGGTTGCCTTCGAGCACCTCCAGCGTGAGCTTGCAGCAGTCGCGCTCGCGGGCCAGCGCCTCCGCCCCCTGCAGCAGAAGCAGGCCGATGCCCTGGCCGCGGAAATCGCCGTGTACGACGAGGTCGTGCACATTGAGCAGGGGCCTGGCGGCGAAGGTGGAAAATCCTTCCATACAGTTGATCAGGCCGGCGGGCCGATCACCCCGATAAGCCATCAGCGCAACAAAACCGGGGCGCGACCTCAGCCGCTCCACGAGATGCGCCCTGGCATAGGCGGACAAGCCCGAGCCCCCTCCCATCGGGTCCTGCGCATAGTGGTCGAGCAGGGCGAGAAAATCGGCGGCCATCGCATCATCGTCGAAATCGACGTGGCGTAGCGTGGCAGCAGGAGACGAGATGGCGTGCATGGCAGGGCGGGCAAGTTGGGATGCGCCATTCTAACCCGTGCCGCGTGCCGTACCGGCGCAAAAAAGCCACCGTCAGGCGGTGGCTTGGGGCGGGCGGGATGCCTCGCTCAGAACAGCAGGAACTTCACCACCCACAGCCCGGCGATTGCCACGACGGTCATGCTCAGGTCACGGGTGCGGCCCGCCAGCAGCTTGATCGCCGCATAGCTGACGAAGCCGAAGGCGATACCGTCGGCAATCGAGAACGTGAACGGCATGCACAGTGCCGTGACGACGGCCGGCGTGCACTCGGTCAGGTCGTCCCAGTCGATCTCGGACAGGCCGCGCGCCATCAGCACCGCCACATAGAGCAGGGCCGGCGCCGTGGCGTAGGCCGGCACCGTGCCGGCAAGCGGCGACAGCCACAGTGCGGCGAGGAACAGGATGGCCACCACCACGGCGGTGAGGCCGGTACGCCCGCCGACGGCAGTGCCGGCGGCCGACTCGATGTAGGCTGTGGTACTCGACGTGCCCAGCGCAGCGCCCACCACGATCGCGCTGGAATCGGCCAGCAGCGCGCGTTTCAGGCGTGGCAGCTTGCCATGCTTGTCGAGCAGGCCGGCGCGGTGCGATACGCCGATCAGCGTGCCCGAGGTATCGAACAGGTCGACGAAGAAGAACACGAACACCACGCCCAGCAGGCCGGCGTTCAGCGCCCCGTGGACATCCATCTGCAGTAGCGTCGGCGCGATGCTCGGCGGCGGCGCGAACACGCCCTTGAACGATTCAAGCCCGAACCAGATCGACAACAGCGTGGTCAGCAGGATGCCGATGATCACCGAGCCGGTGACCTTGCGGTATTCGAGCCCGACGATCAGCAGAAAGCCGAAGACCGCCAGCAGCACCTTGGGGTCGTGCAGATTGCCGAGCGTGACCAGCGTCACCGGGTGGCCGACGACAAGGCCGGCATTCTTCAGCGCGATGATACCGAGGAACAGCCCCACCCCGGCCGAGATCGCCAGTTTGAGCGAATGCGGGATGGCATTGACGATCAGCTCGCGCAGCTTGAACAGGCTGACGAAGATGAACAGCACACCGGACAGAAACACCGCACCCAGCGCCACCTGCCAGCTCACCCCCATGCCCTTGACCACGCTGAAGGTGAAATAGGCATTGAGGCCCATGCCGGGCGCCAGCGCGATCGGGTAGTTGGCGACCAGCCCCATCACCGCCGAACCAAGCGCCGCCGCGATGCAGGTGGCGACGAACACAGCCTGGAAATCCATGCCGGTGGTCGACAGGATCGACGGGTTGACGAAGATGATGTAGGCCATCGTGAGGAAGGTCGTCACGCCGGCGATGATCTCGGTGCGCACCGAGGTGTTGTGCTCTTTCAGTTTGAACAGGGCGTCGAGCATGGGGACTCCAGCGAAATCAGGAGGTTGGAAAGGTTGCGGATTCTAGCGCAATTCGCTGCCGGCAGCCTGCCGGGCTGCTGCAATCGTTGCGAGCCGGGCGGGAGGGCGAGTGCTGCGTTGCCCGCTGCCGAGGCCGCAGGGTGGGCCTATGCAGCGGGAAAACGAGCAGGCATGGGCCATCATCCCTCACACCGGTACCGCAGCTTGGCTTCAAGCCCGGCAGGCCGCCAGCCATGCTTTCCAGTGTAGGTAAGCGAAGAGGATTCGCCAAAGGAGATGCGCGTACAGCAGTGGGTGTCACCCCGCCATGAGTGAATGGCGGGCGCCGGCGATACGTGGGTTTACCAGATCACGAACAGCAGCGCCCAGGCCCAGACCACGGCCGCCAGCGCCGGCACCAGCAGCACCGCGCCTGCCAGCGCGCGCAGCGGCCCCTGCGGCTGCATCTGGCGCCAGGCCAGCCACCACGACCAGAGTGCGGCCAGGGTAAGCAGCGTCATGCGCGCCTGTGCGATCCAGTGGAAGGTCAGGCCTTCCGCCTTGAGGATGGACACCGTCAGCGCTGACAGGCCGAGGAACACGCCACAGCCGGCCAGCGGCGTGAGCGCATAGGATAGCTTGATGGTATTGGCGCGCCAGCTGCCGGGCAGCACCCGCGCCGATGCGGCGAGCCAGGCCAGGACCCAGGTCCCGAGCAGTACGGCAACGCTGCCGATATAGGCGACGATCATCGCGCCATCGAGCCAGGTGAACACATCGCTGTTCTCGGGGTAGTGGGTCAAGAGCCACCATGGCGCGTTGTCGGACAGCGGCCAGAGGATGTCGCGCTCGATCAGCCATTCGGCAGCCGTCTGCTTGGCGCTGATGAACCACGGGCTCGACGTCCACTGGAACGCGCCGACGGCCACGCCCATCAGGCCGTAGACCAGCAGCAGCAGATCCCAGCCGCTGCCCTGCTCGGCACGCAGCTGCGCGATCTCGCGATTGGGCGCGCGCGCCGCCAGCTGCACGGCACCGCGATGATCGGCACAGCGGCCGCACATATGGCATTCGGACGGCCCTTCCATGCGGCGGATATCGACGAGCGGCGCGCAGTTGATCGGGATCACCTTGCGCCCCGGCTCCACCGCCCAGCGCTTGCGGTCCACCTGCATGTAGAACGGCGACAGGCGCGACAGCAGCCCGAACACCCCGTTCACCGGGCACAGGTGGCGACACCACACGCGCTTGCCCTTGCCGTACAGATAGCCGATGACCATGGCGCCAACGGTCGAGCCGCCAAGGATCAGCAACACTGCCTTGGGATATTGATAGACGCTGACCAGCTGGCCGAAGACCGTGGTCAGGCAGAACGCGACGAAGGGCCAGCCGCCCCACTTGGCCCAGCGCGGCACTGGCGCACCGCGCCCATGGCGGCTCGCCCACTCGCTGAGCGCGCCCTCGGGGCAGAACACACCGCACCAGGTGCGGCCGACGAGGATCATCGACAGCAGCACGAACGGCCACCAGATGCCCCAGAACAGGAACTGCGAGAACACCGTGACGTTGTTGAGAATGCGCGACTCGTTGCCGGGCAGCGGCAGGAAGGCCGGCAGCGCCACCAGCACTAGGTAGAACACGACCACGCACCACTGGGTCAGCCGCAGGGCGCGCTGGTGGTCGCGCATCCAATTGCCGAGCGCCGCCAGGCGGGCGGTAGTGGGGGAAGCAGGGCGGTCGAGGGTGCAATCGGTCACGCAGAAACTCCAGGCCCGGCGCCTGCGCCGGGCCGGCAAGACATCAGAACAGGATCAACGCGGGGCGCGTTTCATCAACGCCCACACCGACAGCCAGTAGGCGCCGTAGGCCAGCAACAGCATTAGAGCGGGATGCGAGCGGTAACCGGTGAGCGCGGCGATCAGGCCGCCAGTGCGCGTGCTGTCGTCGAGCAGTGGCGAGCTGTCCCACACCGGGTCGACCAGTGGCGGCAGCCAGCCGAAATTCATCATCTTCTCGATGCCAGTCATCAACAAGGCAGACGCCAGCAGCAACAGCAGGATTTCGGAGAAGCGGAAGAAAGTACGCCACGACAGGTAGCGCCCGCCCTGCTGCAGCGCCCAGAATGTCAGGTAGGCTAGGCCGAGGCCGAGTGCGACCACGCCCAGCGTTTCGAGCAGTGGGTGCTGCTCGAGCCCCAGGCCGTACAGGAATACCACGGTCTCGGCGCTCTCACGGCCGACGGCGAGCATGACCACGGTCAGCATGCCCCACCAGTTCGCCGTTTCGAGATTCTTCTGCATGCCCGATTCGAGTTCCTTCTTCAGCGTGCGGCCGTGCTTGCGCATCCAGAACACCATCTGCACGATCAGGCCGGCGGCGACCAGCACCATGCCGAGCTGGAAATACTCCATCGCATCGGGTGACAGCACCTGCGCCATGCCCAGCATCACCCCGGCCAGCAGCAGCGCGAGGCCGACCCCGGCGGCCACGCCGCCCCACAGGTAGCGCATGCCGACCGCCGCATCGGGCTGCTTCTTCAGCCATGCGTAGAGGATACCGACGACCAGCATGGCCTCGGCCGACTCGCGCCAGATGATGAAAAGTGCGTTACCCATGATGACTCCTGCGTGGGGCTCGGTCGGTTGTGTTGATATTTACTTGACGATGATCTGGCCCTGGCCAGTCGTCTCGTGGTACTCGTCGAAGAACTTGTAGGTGCCGGCCTTGATGCCGTTGATCACGACAAAGGACTTGGCGCCTGGCGCCAGCACCTTTTCCTGGCGTAGCGGCTTGCTCTCGAATTCGATGGCGCTGGTGCCCTGGTTTTCGATCTCGATCTTGAAGCGCTTGCCGGCCGGTGCCTCGATCGTGTTCGGCGTGAACTTGCCGTCCTTGGCCACCAGCTTGAATACCGGCATGTCTTCGGCACATACGGTCGCTGCGAACAGCGAGGCGGCGGTCAAAACGATCAGGCCTTTCATCATCACTTCTCCAGAGTCAGACGGGGCGATGCCGCCCCGGGATCAATCAGTAACCGCCCTTTTTGCCGATGCCGGCGTAGGCGAAGTCATATTCCACGGTGAACGGCTTGAACCAGGGGGCGACACCGGTTTCCTTGTCGGTGTGGCGGCCGAAGTGGCTGTGCGGGTTGGTATCCGGGCCGGCGATGGTCAGCCTGAGCTTGTACTTGCCCGGGCCCTTGAGCTTGACGTTGTCGCCGTAGTGCGGGCCGTCGTTGGCCACCATCGGCATGAAGTCGCCGGCGATCTTGTCGGCGCCGCCTTGCTTGGTGATCTCGTACTTGATGTTGAGGTAGGGCACCCAGCTGCCTTCGGGGAAGCCGTTCGGATTGTCGCCGAGCGCCTTGATGTCGGCCTCGAGATGCACGTCGGATTCCTCGGCCTTGCGCATCATGCCGTCGGGCTCCATCTTCACCGGTTGCAGGTAGACGGCGGCGATTTCCAGGCCGTTCTTTTGTTGCGGCTTGCCGACCGGGTATTCCTTGGCAAACGCGGTGGCGGAAACGAGCATGGCGGCGAGGCAGCCGATTTGCAGCAAACGAGATGGCATAACGAACGTCCTTATCGAGGCCTTGTTGTCGGATTGAGGTAGTATTGTGAACCATTCTCAATTCATTTCACAACAAGAATTATTCGCATTTTCGATGTATTGTGCAATGGCTATATGCGGGCGGGCTTGATCCGCATCAAGTTTTGGTGATGTTACAGCCCGGCCGATCGCCGGGGCGGTGGTGCTCAGCGCGGGATGGCGCCCTGCGCTTGCCAGTCCGCGGTGGCTTCGCGCCGTTCCGCTTCACTCAGTGCGAGCGGCTGCGCCTGACCGCTCGTGGCGGAGGCCATGGCAGCCTCGATCACCGCCATGACGGCGAGCGCCTGCATCGGCGTCACCGGGTTGGCGGCACCGTGGCCGATCGCATCGCGCACCGCCGCGTAATATCGGCCATAGTCGCCGGCTGGCACGGCGATCGGCTCGATGACGCCGGTGTCGCCGACGTAGAGCGTCGCCGGCTCGGCATCCTGGCCCCAGCCGGGCGCACCGGGCTGCATGCCGGCCTTGAGCTGGGCTTCCTGCTGGTCGAGCCCGTATTTGATCCAGCTGCCGGCCGTGCCATGCACGGCAAACCTGGGCACGCCACCGGCGACCAGCACCGAGGCGTGCAATACCGCCTGGCGCCGCCCATAGTCGAGCACCACATGCGCCCAGTCGGGCGAGCAGGTACCCTGGCGCTGGCTCGCGATATGGCCCGAGACGCGCTGCGGCAGCCCGAACAGGGTCAAGGCCTGGTCCACCAGGTGCGGGCCGAGGTCATACCAGATGCCGGCACCGGGGCCGTCGCCTTCGCGCCAGCGCGCCTGCACCACCGGGCGGAAGCGGTCGAACTGCGATTCGAAATGTACTACCTCGCCGAGCCGGCCCTGCCGTAGCAGCGCCTGCAGCGCGAGGAAATCGCTGTCCCAGCGGCGGTTCTGGAATACCGACAGCAGCTTGCCCGTGTCCCGCGCCAGCCCGGCCAGCTCGCGGGCCTGGGCCAGGTCGAGCGTGAACGGCTTGTCCACCACCACGTGCTTGCCGGCGCGCAGTGCGGCGGCAGCAAGTGGCGCATGGGTGTCGTTGGGGCTGGCGATCACCACCAGATCGATGTCGCTTGCACTGACCGCCGCGGCCATGTTCGCTTCCACGCGCATGCCCGGCAGGTCGCGCTGGACCTTGGCCGCATCGCTCGACCCGATCAGCGAGAGCTCCAGGCCCGGCGTGGCGCGGATCAACGGCGCATGAAAGGTCTTGCCGACATAGCCATAGCCGATCAGGGCAATGCGAAGCGGAGCGGTTTGCATGGAAGTCTCGCAGAAGGAGTGGATTCGATGGCGCAGCCTAAACCAAGGCGGCCCGCCACCATATCGGGATTGTCCCGCTCATGCCGGCAGCGGCGGCTTGCGCAGCAGGCATTGCTGGTAGCGGCCATCGACACGCTGTGCGAACCACTCGGTGGTCAGCTTGCGCGTGATCTTCGGGCTATTGAGGCGGATCTGCGGCATCGCGGCGCGCGGCAGCTTGCGCCCCGCCTGTTGTTCGGCCAGGGCAAACACGCGCTGGTACAACACGCTCTGTTCGAAGCTTGCCGATTTCTCGTTTGCCAGGTCCCGCCGGATGTCGCTGGCCGACAGGCCGAGCTTGCCGCTCTGCGACAGCAGCAGCTTTTCGGTCTCGCTCTGTGTCGTCGATGGCGCGCCATCGCTGTAGCGCAGCAAGTCGCCGTCCGGCGCCACCTTGCGCTTGGCGAGCCGCCCCAGCGCCAGCTGGAATGCCGCGTTGCGGCTGGAGTAGCGGCCGGCGTTGAAATCCGCGAAGCGGTAGATCATCTCGGAATAGTTGACGCGGTAGTGCAACAGGTTGGCGATGCCGAAGTAAACGCCGCCGCGCCGGCTGAACACCTCATGGCGGATGCTGTCCTTCACCGGGTAGGGATAGGGCCAGGCGCGCGCATGGCCCTGCGCGAAGTCGACGCTGACCTGCATCGGCCCGCCGGTGCGGATCGGGTTCTTCATGCTGATCGGCAGGCCGATGCGCGCGGCCTCGCCGGACAGCTCCTCGAACACCTCGTTCATCTGTTTTTCGGTCTGCAGCCCGTCGATGCGCGCCTTGTAGCTGTGGCCGTCGGGCGATGGCTTGAGTAGCGCCGCCTGCACCGCGAACAGCGGCACATGGTACTGGCTCGCGCGTTTGTCGATCTCCTTCCACACCATCTTGCCCAACCCCGGCACCGGCGGGTCGCCCTGCCAGCTCGACTCCTGCTCGATCACGGCCATCGACGCACACAGGTATTCGGCGGTGAACGGGATCTTGAGCGTGTCAAATGCGGTCTGAATGTCGCCGGCCCAGCCGTTGCGGTCCTTGATCTGGCGCGGCAGCAGGCGGTCGACCAGCTCGCGGTTCTGCTGGGCGCTGGGTGCGGGCGGTGGCAGCGGCAGCGGTAGCGGCTTCGGCAATGCCGTACCATTGGGGGCAGGCACCACGGCCAATGGCGTGACCGTGGCGGGTGGCGCCGCCGGCACCACGGGCGGCGCGACGGCAGCGATCGGCTCAGCCTGGGGCGCGGCGGGGCCCGGCTCGCGCCCCTCGACGATCGGCGCGCGTGCTGCCGTGCTCGCACAGCCCGCCACCAAAGCCGCCACCAGGGCGCCCAGCGGTATTGCCTGCATCCGCTTCATCGACGCCTCCTCAGGCCGGCCAGCAGCGCGCCGCGGCGAGATCGACATTGACGGTCTCGCTGCCATCGGTCAGCAGCACCTGCTCTTCCTGGATCGTGCATTGCAGCTGCATGGTGCGCTGCGCAAGCTTGGCGAGCTCGGCGGCGGTCTCGGCCGGCAGTTTGTACACGGTCAGGTTGTTGAGCCGGCTCAGGCTGCCGCGCAGCTGCTCCCACCAGATATTGGCGCTGTTGCCGCTGTAGCTGTACACGATGACGCGCTCGGCACGGCTGCAGGCCTTCTTCAGACGCTTTTCGTCGGGTTGGCCGAGCTCGATCCACAGCCTGGTGGCGCCGGTCAGGTCGTTGAGCCAGATATCGGGCTCCTCGTCGTCACACAGCCCGGCGCCAAAGCTCAGCGCCTCATCGGCATTCACGGCGAACGCGAGCAGACGCACCATCATGCGTTCGTCGCTTTCGGACGGATGGCGCGCCAGCGTGACTGAGTGGTCCTGATAGTGATGCCGATCCATGTCGGCGATCTGCAGCGATGCTTTGAAAATGGTGGCCTTGAGCGCCATGATCAGGCCTCCGCTGCCGGCTCGAAGCGCTCGCCGATGCGGGCCGCCGCGTACCAGTCCATGAGCTCGTCGGCGGCGTCGCCGGCAGCCGGCGACCATGCGGCGAAATCGGCATCGGTGATGGCCTGGTAGGGGCCATGCTTGACCTCGAAGATCACACCGCCCTCGTCGAGCGACAGCACCGCGTGCCAAGTGCCGGCGGGGGTTTCGAGCACGGCCGTGCCGTCACCGAGGATGGCGCGCCCGGTGACCGTGCCCTGCTCGTCGAAATGCAGCACGAGAAAACGCCCGCGCAAGGAGTAGAGCAGCTCCCAGGTGTGGGGGTGACGATGCGGGCGGACGTAGGTATCGGGCTCCATGGCAATGGCCAGGCGCTGGATCGGGTCGGCGAGCTCGGTGTGCAGATTGTGGTTCGCGCGGCGGCGCGGCGATTGCTGCGCCTGCTGCGCCAGGGTGTCGAGCAGGGCGGTGTCGATGGTTTTCAAGTACTTACCTCGGTGATGGCGGCAAGGCGCGCGAGGGCTGCCGCCAGGGCTGGAACAGGGCTGACGCGGATAGTACTACCGCGCGTTGTGCCTTGCATGCTTTGCACGCAATGCAGCAGCCCGGCCTGCCCATGCCATGTCGGGAATCTTTACGCCGAACGGGGATACGTCGGCCGCAAAAATTCAAGCGGTTGATTTATATGGCTACATCGCGATTGGTGTATAAATTGCTTGTCTCTACCGGCTCGTAAACGAGCCCACAAAAACATAGAGGAGACGTCATGAATCAAGCTAACACCCGCATCACCCGGCTACTTGCCGGCACCTGTCTGGCCGCCGCAATGCTGCTGCCGAACACCGCCTCGGCCACGATCTGGCGCACCGACCAGGGCGTGCAGCTATCCGGCCTGTATGTGTTCGGCGACAGCCTGTCGGACAGCGGCAATATCGCGATCGCGACCGGCGGTGCCGTCCCAAGCGCGGCGGCCGGCTACTACGCCGGACGCTTCAGCAACGGCCCGATCTACCTCGATTACATCGCCAACGCCTTCAACCTGCACAATACCGCAGCCCTTGCCGGCGGCACCAACTTTGCCTTCGGCGGTGCCAAGATCGATGCCGCCACCTTGCCGAACCCGCCCGGCCTGCTTGCCCAGGGCCAGCTCTACCTGCAGCAGCTGGCCGGCCACGCAGCCGACCCGAACGCGCTGTACGTGGTCTACGGCGGCGGCAACGACATCAACGATCCGAACGTCAGCCTGAGCACGTCGATCTCCAACCTGAGCCTGCTGATCGGCGCGCTGATCAACCAGGGTGCGCGCAATATCGTCGTCCCCAACGCACCCGATCTCGGCCGCACGCCCGGCAACAACGGCAACCCGGCCACCGCGGCGCTCAAGCACAACCGCAGCGTGGCCTTCAATACCATGCTCGGCGGTGCCATCGCCGGGCTGGAGTCGGCGTTCAACATCGACATCATCGAGGCGGACGTGTTCGGTCTGAGCAGCCATATCCTCGACAACCCGGGGCTCTATGGCCTGAGCGACGTCACCGATGCCTGCCTGAGCGCTGGCGGCGCCTGTGCGAATCCCTCGCAGTATTTCTATTGGGACAGCATCCACCCGACCGCCGGCATGCATCAGCTGTTCGGCGAATCGATCATCGCGCAGATCGACGCTGCAGCGGTGCCCGTGCCGCCGACCAGCTGGCTGATATCCTTCGGCCTGGTCGGCCTGTGGCAGCTGCGCCGCTACCGCCGCAGCTGAACCTGGCCCCGTCACGTGCCGGCGCATAGCCGTCGGCGTGGTTGGGTCTGGCTAGGTGTGCGTGGCGAGAAAGCGATCGAGCCGGTTGGCGAAGGCCTGCCGGTCGGCATGGCTGAAGGCAGCCGGCCCGCCGGTCTCGATCCCGCTCGACCGCAGCGTATCCATGAAATTGCGCATGTCGAGCAGCTCGCGGATGTTCTCGGCGCTGTACAGCTCGCCGCGTGGGTTCAGCGCATAGCCGCCCTTGTCGACGACGGCAGCGGCCAGCGGGATGTCTGCCGTGATCACCAGGTCGCCCGGCTGCACGCGGCTCGCGATGTGGTGATCGGCCACGTCGAAGCCCTTGGGCACTTGGATCGCCCGGATATGTGGCGAATTGGGCACCCGCAACGGCTGGTTGGCCACCAGCACCAGCATCAGGCCGGTGCGCTGCGCGGCACGGTAGAGGATGTCCTTGATCACCGCCGGGCAGGCATCGGCGTCGACCCAGATCTGCAAGGCGCTCAATTATTGCGCAACGGCGTGATCACCGGCGCACCGCGCAGGTCACCGGCCTGGCTGTAGAGATCGCCCGGCACCAGCGCGTAGACCGCCGCATCGATGGGCTGGCCCTGCTCGCGCAGGCGATTGCGCGCCACCGTCTCGAACAGGGCGCCGGCATCCTCGGCTGCCGCACGCGCCGGCGAATTGCCGGTCTGGATCGCGAACTCGATGCGCGACAGCGCCAGCACGTCGAAGGCAAAGCCGGCCACCAGCTTGATTGCGGTACAGCCGATGCCGTGGCCGTGGGCATCGTTGCGCACCCAGTAGCCGATCTGCGCATAGCGCAGCGACTGCTGCACCGCGCTGAGCCCGGCCGAGCCGATCAGCTCGCCATCCTCGACCCGTTCGATCACGAATTCGAATGCCTGGCCGCTATGCCAGGCGCCCAGCCGGCTCAACACCCAGGTGCGCGCATCATCCAGCGTGTAGCGCTCGCTGAATTGCGGCATCCAGCCCTGGATATCCTGCCGGGACGACATGGCCGCCCAGAAGAACGGCGTGGCGTCATCGAGCCGGTAGGGGCGGATGCGGATACCGTCGCGCTGGGCGAAATAGGGCGGAATCGATGGGGCATCGGCGGGCATGGCGGACCTCGGAGAATGAAAACCTGGCTCGGCGTGCAATGCGCCGGTGATCACACCATAGCGGCTAAAAACGGCGGCGGCAAATCGGGCCGTGCCAGGCCCGTCACCATCCCGGCCATCGCCCTGAAACAGGTTGCGCCACGCGCCGGAACAGGCCCGCGCGTGCGAGCTTGCTTGTGTTCCACGCCAGATTTGCTAAAAGTGATGTTATACCGAATTGCCAAGTTGGCAGAAGCGCATTAGCCTTCGCCCTTTTTTCAAACAGTTGAAGCTCTATGTCGGTGAATCTGGAAGAAATTCAGCGGGCCTATGACGAGGCGGACTGCCTGGTGGCGCCGGAACAGATCGAGGCCGCGCTCGATAATATGGCCGAGGCCATCACCGCACGCCTGGCGCGTGCCAACCCGCTCGTCTACTGCGTGATGAACGGCGGCCTGATCGTTGCCGGGCGTCTGCTGGCCAAACTCAATTTCCCGCTCGAAGTCGCCTACCTGCATGCGACCCGCTACGGGCACGAGCTCAGCGGCACCCTGCTCGACTGGCGCGTGCGCCCGACGCAGGACCTGCGCGGCCGCTCGGTGCTGGTGATCGACGACATCCTCGATGTCGGCACCACGCTCGCCGCCGTCATCGACCATTGCTACGAGGAGGGCGCCAAGGACGTGCTGTCCGCCGTGCTCGTCAACAAGCTGCACGACCGCAAGGCGCGCGCGGACTTCAAGGCGGATTTCGTCGGTGTCGACGTCGAGGATCGCTTCCTGTTCGGCTGCGGCATGGACTACAAGGGCTACTGGCGCAACGCCCCGGGGATCTACGCGATCAAGGGCTGCTGAGCCGCCCGTACGACTTGGCCCGTAAAACAAACGCCCCGTCTCAAGCGGGGCGTTTGTCATGCATCGGTGGCTGATCGGCTAGCTTGCGCCGACACCATAGGAAGCCCTGATCGTATCCGTTCGTCGTTGCGCCCAGATCAGGTTCTGCTGACCAATGACGATCGACTCCCCGCAACAACCGCAGTCAAAGCTGTGGTCGGGCTCCAGCCCTTTCAGGTGCTTGCGCGTCTCGTGGCCGCAAGTCCCGCAGGCGACGACCAGCGTCGCATTGTTGTGTTTGTCGAAATCCAGATCGTAGGCTGCTTGCTTCATCGGAACATCCTCTTATCGGTTGAACGACACATTGCCCGACGCGGCAGACACCTCCACTGAGCGGGCGATGCAGCAGGCCTGCAAGCACGAACCGTTGGGAGGGGAGGAATCGTCGGACACATCGGCGCAATGAACACCACGTATATACGCGGCAACCTTCATTCTAGGGAGCAGCCCGCGAAAGTTAAGAAAAAATTTCCTAGAGATGACAAGCGTTCAATAGGGGTCAGCAGCGGCGGGCCCTGGCGGGCAGATGGCGCAGGCACCGGCGAAAAAACGGCTATCGGGGCAAAAAAAGACGGCCCCATGGACAGGGCCGTTTCGAAGGACGGGAACAACAAGGTTGTATCGGAGGAGACCAATACGGCGCCCGGTTCGGCGGGCCCTACCGGCGCGGACTGCCAGCAAGGCCTACCCGGGCGGGCGCGCCCGTGTGCAATTCAGTATCGACTGCGATCAGTCGTCGTCGCGATCATGGCGGCGATGGTGCCAGCCGCGATCCCAGTCATGCTCGCGCCAGCCGCGGTGCCAGCCGTTGTCATGGCGCCAGTAGGGGCGCTCCGGTTCGCGCACGACGATCACGCGCTCGCGCGGCGGTGCGTAGTAGTAACGCGGCTCATCGCGGATCACCTCGATGCGTTCCGGCTCGCGGCGTACGTAGCGGTCCCGGCGGTAGTTGTCGCTGCCGATCGCGGCACCGGTGGCGCCGCCGATGGCTGCACCGACGATGGCGCCGTCGCGGCCGTCGATATTGTGGCCGATGGCCGCGCCGACCGCGCCGCCGAGGGTCGCGCCGAGGATTGTGTCGTCATTCCAGCCGCCGGCATGCGCAGCCGTGGCCGCAGCCAGGCTGGAGATCAGTGCCAGGCCGGCGAGTAGCGTTTTGCTGGTGTTCATGGCCAGCTCCTTTCCTGTGATCGGCGAATCATGCCGCCTGTTGCTTGCCCACAGTATCGGCCGGCGTGGCTGAACGCAGCCTGAATCGGCAGCACGCCCTGCTCAGCCATGCCGGATGTCGAGCAGGCGTGCGCCCAGGCGGCGCGCCAGGGCATGGCCGCCTTGCTCCATCAGCCAGTCGTGGTTCCAGCGGAAGGCGCGCCTGAGCAGCGGGGCGAGCCAGTTCATCCAAGGCTTGGTGGTGGTGACGCGCCACTCGTAATGCACCGAGGTGATGCCGTCGTGCTCGCTGAAGGTCCAGGTGCCGATGCCATCGACCTCGCCACGCGCCTCGCCCTGCAGCATGTGGTTCGGCTCCTGACGCAGCACGCGGGCATCGAAGCGGATGCGGTAGGGCAGCCGGCTCTTCCAGCAGTAGTGACGGATCGCGCCGATCCCGGCCGCATCGCCGGTGGCGGTTTCGACCACCGCCTCGACGCCCGGCCACCACAGCGGCCACTCCAGCGAATCGCGGATGGCTGCGAATACCAGTTCCAGCGGCGCCTGCAGCCGCCAGTCGGTGATGAAGACATAACTTGCCACGCTGGCTCCTCGAATCAAGCGGTCACGCTATTTACGTTATCGCAGCGGGCGTGGATGTACGCCAGCCGAATCGGCGGCGGTACAATTGCTGATCGGCCCGCCCGCCCAGGACACCATGACGACCCCCACGCGCTACATCGACCTCACCTTTCTGTTCGCCGAGCCCGACGAAGCCGAAGCCTTCATCGACGACTGCAGCGAGCTCGACTACCAGACCGAGCTCGGCGAATACGATGGTGACGATGAGCGTTACCGCTGGCGCGTCAACGTCACGCACCGGCTGGACCCGCAATCGGCGGCCATGACCTCGCTCGAGCTGACCTTGCGCAGCCTGGCATTACGGCGCGGCGGCCGCTACGCCGGCTGGGCCTGAGCATGGCGGAGCTCGACGCGCTGCTGGCCGATATCCGTGCCTGCCGGCTGTGCGAGGGCAAGCTGCTGCTCGGCCCGCGCCCGGTGTTGCGCGCCAGCCCGTCGGCGCGGCTGCTGATCGTGGGCCAGGCGCCGGGCACCAAGGTGCACGCCAGCGGCATCCCCTGGGACGACGCCAGTGGCGAGCGCCTGCGCGACTGGCTGCAGATCGATCGCGAGACCTTCTACGACGAGCGGCGCATCGCCGTCGTGCCGATGGGCCTGTGCTACCCCGGACGCGGGAAGAGCGGCGACCTGCCGCCACGCCCGGAATGCGCGGCAACCTGGCATCCCCGCCTGTTGCCGCTGCTGACTGAGGTCGAGTGCGTGTTGCTGGTGGGGCAGTATGCGCAGCGTTACCTGCTGGGCAAGCGCTGCGGCGCCACGCTGACCGATACCGTGCGCCATTGGCGCGACTACGCGCCGCGTTACCTGCCGCTGCCGCACCCGTCGCCACGCAACCAGCTGTGGCTGCGGCGCAACCCCTGGTTCGCGGACGACGTCCTGCCCGCGCTGCGGAATAGGGTTGGCGACCTGCTGCGCTAGCAGCGGACGGCATCCAGAAAGATTGTTGCAAATCAAAGAGTCATGGCCATCCACGGGGGATGCTATCAATAGGAAGTGTTCCTGCGGCCGGCATCCAAGATGGGTGCCGCAGCCGGGGCACGCCGGCAGCCAAGCGCCGTATCGCGCCATGCCGGGACCGATGACCATCGACCAAGTGACAGGATACTGAATGCCCGTGGCTCCACCGCTTCCGCATTTCCGTGCCGTTGTCTCCATCTGCGCCGCCGTGCTCAGCACGCTGGCGGTGCTGGAACTGATTGCCCCCACGACCGCGCTGGCAGGCTGGGTCGCCATCTTTGTCATGCTGCTTGCCTGGTGCAGCACCAGCCAGGCGCTTGCACGCACCTTCGCGCGGCGGCAGGCGGCCCATCTCGCGGGCAGCGAGGAGCGCATGCGCGCCATCGTCGAGACGGCGGTCGATGCCATCGTCACCGCCGATGCCCAGGGCCACATTCTCGACTTCAACCCCGGTGCCGAGCGCATGTTCGGCCACGTTCGCGCCGAGGTGATCGGGCGCAATCTCGGTTGCCTGATGCCCGATGAGGTCGCCGCCCGGCATGACGGCTATATGGCCGCCTACATGGCGGGCGGCGCGGCCCATGTGATCGGTATCGGCCGCGAAGTGACGGCATGCCGCGCAAATGGGGACACCTTCCCGGCCTACCTGACGGTGGGCGAGGCCAGGCTGGAGTCCGGCACCCTGTTCGTAGGTATCCTGCGCGATCTGACCGAGCAGAAGAAGCTATCCGATGAGATCGTCCGTTACCGCGATCATCTGCAGCTGCTGGTCGACCAACGCACGCTGGAGCTGGCCGACGCCAATCGCAGCCTGCGGCGTGAGCTGGCGATACACGAGCGCATGGAGCTCGCGATCAAGGACTACGCGGTACGGGTGGCGGATCTGTACAACCTGGCACCTTGCGGCTATCACTCGCTGGCGCCCGACGGCACCATCCTCAAGATCAACGATACCGAGCTCAACTGGCTTGGTTACCAGCGTAGGGAAGTCGAGGGGCAGATGCATATCAGCCGGCTGCTCGACGACGCGGGGATGGCCATCTTCAACGACCGCTTTCCACGCTTCGTGGCCAGCGGCGCGAGCGGCGACATCGAGTGCGTGTTGCGGCGCAAGGATGGCACGGGGTTCCCCGTGCTGGTCAACGCCACCGCCGTATATGACGATGCCGGCCAGTTTCTCTACTCGCGCTCCACCATCTTCGACCTGTCGCAGCGCAAGCAGCTCGAAAACGCACTGTTCGCCGAAAAGCACCGTCTGCACACCACGCTGCAGGCCATTACCGATGCGGTGCTGACGCTCGACCGCGATTACCGCATCTGCTACTGCAACCCGGCCGCGCAGCAGCTGCTCGGATGCCCGCACTCCCCACTGCTGGGGCGGCCGCTGGGCGATGTGCTGCAGCTGCTGGACGACAGCAGTCAGGCACCATTCCTGCCGTTGGTGGGGGAGCCCTGCCGCACCCCGTCGCCCAACTACGCCCTGCTCGAGCGCGATGGCGACAGGATCGTGGTGAGCTATACCTGTGCCGCGCTGCAGGATCAGCAAGGCGTGCGCACCGGGATGGTCATGATCCTGCGCGATGCCACCGAGGAACGCCGTGCCGCATCGCGCCTGTCGTTCGCCGCCACGCACGATGCGCTGACCGGGCTGCCGAACCGGCAGCTGTTCCTGAGCCTGCTAGAACATCATGTCGAGCAGGCGGCGCGGCACCAGCTGTCATTTTGCGTGCTGTTCATCGACCTCGACGGCTTCAAGCCCGTCAACGACACGCTGGGCCACCAGGCCGGCGACATCCTGCTGAAGCAAGTGGCTGGCCGGCTGAGCCAGTGCCTGCGCGGCGAAGATGCGCTGGCTCGGCATGGTGGCGACGAGTTCACCCTGCTGGTGAGCGGCCGGGAGAGCGGTGGCACGACCCTGCCTGACGCCACCCGCGTCGCCCAGCGCATACTCGACGCGCTGGACGAGCCCTTCATCATCGACACCCATGCCGTCAGGGTGGGCGCCAGTATCGGCATCGCCGTCTACCCGCACGACGGCGCCACCCCCTGCGAGCTGCTCGAATACGCCGACCTCGCGATGTACCGCGCGAAGGCGCTGGGTGGCCATCGCTACATCACGCTCTCCGCCCAGCAGCCCTGATCCTGCTGCCATCCAGAACAAGGCGAATGCCGACGCCACCGCGCCGGCCGCCTGTTCGCCACGGGCAGCGGCCCGCTCAAACAGAAAAACAGGCATGACAAGGTATCTTGCATTTCATAGGTATTTTTTCTGGCAAGGTATCTTGCAGAACAAGATACCTTGCGTTACAGTTAGCTCACTAACTGACACCACTCGTCCCTGCCGGGGAGACTGATCATGACCACCGCACGCCTATCGACACTCAAGCCGCTCGCCCACCTCAGCATCGCCGGCGTGCTGACCATGACCCTGTTCTTCGGCATGCTGCTTGGCGTCGGCAAATCGATGGCGGGGTTCGACAGCTGGCTGGCGCAGCCGGCCGATGCACTCGCCCGCCAGCAGCCAAGCGTGCCGCAAGCAGCACCCGCACTGGTGCAGACCGAGCCGAGAAAGCCGTCGGAGACGCGCCAGCGCCAGCCCATGCGATTTGCCTGATCCCTCTCTCCTATCGTCAGGCTGGTTGCCGATGAGCCCTCGTCGGCAAGCGCGCTTTCCCTTCATGGTGGCCTTGCGCCACCATTTTTTTTCCACACCGATCGTGCTGTGCAAGGGCCGCCAGCGCGGAGTTGCGGCATGGCCGGCGGTGCGGGTGCATCGCGCCGCCATGCATCGGCGTCGCATGGCGACGGGCGCCTCGCCCGGCCGCTGCCTCAGCCCGGCTGGCTGCCTGGCACTTCGACCGAGACGATCCAGCCCTCGAGCGGGTCCGCATCGGCAGGCAGGCCATAGCCCGCCGCCCTGCGCTGCCAGCCCCAGGCCGCCTGCATGGCGCATATCGTGGCGTCGAGCGCATCCCCGCTGGCATCGTCGAGCAGCCTGCTGCAGAGTGCCGGCGCAGCATCAAGCACAATGCCCAGCGGCATGCCTTGCTGCAAGGCGTGGAGGATGTGCTGCCGCGCTTCGCGCCGGGCCGGCGTTTGCCTGGCGCGGTCGTCGCTCTTGTAGGAGGCGCGTGTAATGCGCCGCGCCACCACGCCGGGATAGGCTTCCAGCGCCACGCGCAGCGGGTCGCCGCGATGCAGGCCGGGCAGATCGACCCCGGTATCGAGCAGGCGTGGGGCGCCTTCGAACAGCATCCAGGCAACCGGCGGGTTCACCCATCTCATCGAGGGCGAGGCGCCAGCCAGCAGATCGGCGGCGCGGTGCGCGAATTTGCTGCCACTTGGCCGGGCATCGCACCAGGCCTTGAAGATGCCGCGCAGCTCGGCACGGCTGTGCCGCCGCAGATGTTGCATCAACTCGGGCCAGCGGGCAGGCCAGCCCGAGCCCTGGACGAACTCGCGCGGCAGGCTGAACGGGAAATCAAAGCCCGCCAGCCATGGGCCCGGTTGGGCCAGCCATGCCGCAAAAGCATCGAGCGAGGCCAGCTCGCTTAAGCCTTGCAGGGTGAACCGCGTCCCGTCCAGCTCGCCACTGGCCACCACGATGGGCTTGCGCGGGCCGGGCCGGCTGGAGAAATCGACGCCGTGCAGCGTTGGCGACACGCGGGCCTAAGCGGCAGGATAAGGAATCGACGCCAGATCGGCGGCATCGAGATAGCGCCACTCGCCGACGGCGAGCCCGCCCAGCGTCAGCCCGCCCAGCTCGGCGCGGTGCAGCTGCCCCACCCGATTGCCGGCGGCGGCGACCATGCGCTTGACCTGGTGGTACTTGCCCTGCTCGATGGCCAGCGCCAGCGTGTGCGTATCGACGGCGCGGGCATCGGGTGCGGCCAGCGGCACCTGCTCGCCGTGCAGCATCACCCCCTCGTGCAGCGCCTGCAGCAGCGCGGCGTCGATCGGGTGCTTGAGCCGCGCCAGGTAACGCTTGGGCACGTGGCGCCGCGGGTGGGTCAGCGCGTGCAGGCAGGGGCCGTCGTCGGTCAGCAGCAGCAGGCCCGTCGTATCCTCGTCGAGCCGGCCGACGGGCTGCACGCCGCGCTCGCGCAAGGGCTGCGGCAACAGCGCCAGCACGCTCGGATGGTGCTGCGGATTGCGCGAGCACTCGTAGCCGGCGGGCTTGTGCAGCAGGAGGTACACCCGCTCGCGGTAGGCCCACGCCACCTCGTCGATGGTGAAGACCAGCCCCTCGGGCTCATATTCGGCACGGGCATCGGTGCACAGCGTGCCGCCGATGCTGACCGCACCGGCTTCGATCAGCGCGCGGCATGCCTTGCGGCTGCCAAAGCCCTGGGATTGGAGAAGGCGTTCGAGTTGAATGATCGGCAATCCTGCCAAAAAGGGTCAGTAAGGTAGCATCCACTGCCGGAACTGGCTGTGCCAGCTGCGCTGCGATGCCTCGGTCGGGAGCGCGACCACAGTTCGGCCGGCGAGCTTGAACCTGCGCACCACCGAATCGAGATGCTCGGTGCGGGCCAGGCGTGCAGCCTCGCCGTTGCCGATCAGCCGCCGGAGCCCCTTGTCGATGCGCGCGGCCAGCGAGGCCTCGCGTGCCGAGGCGACGAAGCAGCTGGCGCCGTGGTCCGTCAGCATCAGGGTCGGCTCGATGACCACGCCCTGCGTGCGCCCATCAAGGCGGGACATCAGCTCCTCCGCCTCACGCGCGGCGATGATGATGCCGTCGAAGCGGTCGGCCAGCAACATGTCCACCGCGCGCTCCATATTCGGCGCATCGCTGAGGTTCAGCGGCGCCCAGCGCGCACTGCCCGCCAGGCCGGATACCGGATAGCCCAGCGTCAGCCGCAGCCCGGCCAGCCCGTCGAGGTGCCGCACACCGCGAAACAGCGGCAACTTGTTTGGCGTAGTCAGCAGCAGCCGGTAGCCAAGCAGGCCGCGGTCGATCGGCACATCGATCATCCGCGTGCCGCTCGCCGCCGCCGTGGCGGGGCCGCTGCAGGTCCAGACGGTGACATCGACGCTGCCGGCCGGCGCCTGCAGCTCGGCAAACATGCGCTTGGGGCTCATCGGCTCGGGCGACAGCGAGACATCGGCCTTGCCATACTCGGCCTCGGTCACGGCGAGCGCCCGCCCAAGCAGCTTCTCGAAATACCGGTACTGCGCCTCGCTCACCCCTTGAAAGGTCGCCAGTACCACCCGCTGTTCGCGGGCGGCGTGCGTCGCGGGCGGCATCAGGTAGCTGGCGGCCAGCAAGGCAGGGGCAAGGCGGCGCAATAGGAAGGCTAAGGGCATGATGCCGAATTATAGGTCGACACGCCCCACGCTGACAGGCGGGCCCAGCCTGGCATCAGCCGTCGGCGCTGCCCAGCGCCGTCTCCAGTAGGGGGCTAAGGGCCGACGGCGCATGCCGGATGACAACGCGCGGCGTGCCATGCCATTGCGCACAGCGCTGCAGCGCCGTCGCCAGCTCGGTGGCCAGGCGGCGCGTGGCCCGCACACCGGGTTCGAGGTGCAGCGACTTGACCTCGAACACGCCATCCTTGCGGTGTGCCTTGGCGTCGAGCCGACCGACCAGCGCGCCGCGATGCAGGATGGGCAGCACGAAATAGCCGTACTGGCGCTTCGCCGCCGGGGTATAGCATTCGATGCGGTAGTCGAAACCGAACATCGCCAGCGCCCGCTTGCGATCCCACACCAGCGGATCGAATGGCGACAGCAGGGTGGTCAGCGTTGGCGTGAGCTGGTCGGCCTGCGCTTGTTGCAACAGGCCGAGATGGTCGCGATGGCCGTAGCCGGGCTCCTTCCAGCCCTCCACGCCGACACGCACCAGCAGCCCCTCGTCGACCAGCACGGCCAGCGCCGCCGGATCGGCCTTGCCGGTGCGGAAGTAATCGCCGATCCAGCTGGCCTTCGCCACGCCGAGCGCGCGTACCGCCTTGAGCCACAGCGTGCGCAGGCAGTCATCGGCCGGCTGCTGGTCGCGTGCATCCTGCCACGTCGGCAGCACGCGTTCGCGCAGATCGTAGACGCGCTGGAAATTCTGGCGCCGCGCAACCATCAGTTCGCCGGTCGTGAACAACACCTCGAGCGATCGCTTCTCCGGCTTCCAGTCCCACCAGCCATTGCCTTTGCTGCCCTGCCGCTCGAAATCGGCCGAGCGCACCGGGCCGTTCGCGCGGATGTGCTCGATCAGCGCGGCGATCTCCTGCTGGTGCCGCGTCATCCAGTCATGCGAGTATTTCCAGCCCATCGCCTGCGGATCGACCATGCGGTGCCGGTACAGGCCATAATCCTCGATCGGGATGAAACAGGCCTCGTGCGCCCAGTATTCGAACAGGCTGCCCTCGGCCAGCAGCTCGTCGAGCCAGGCCGGCTGATAGTCGCCGAGGCGGCTCCACAGCACGAAGTAGGGGCTGCGCGCGACGACATGAATCGTGTCGATCTGCAGCACGCCCATCGTGCGGATGGCGGCCAGTACGTCCGGCCGGGCGGCCTTGTGCCGGTGCGGCTTGAGCAGCCCCTGGGCCGCCAGTTGCATGGCCCGCGCGGCGGACAGGGAAAGCAGGGGTTGGGTCACGATAACGGTCGGCGAATACGATTGATATCTGTATAAATAAACATTATTTACCTAGGAGGCAAGATGAAAAACCTGTTCGCCTTACTTGCGGTCGCCATCGTCGGCAGCGTCGGCGCGGAAGAGATCGGCTCGGTCGACACGGCCTTTCAGCTGATCGGCCCGGACCACAAGGTCGTCGTCGAAGCTTTCGACGATCCGTCCGTGCAGGGTGTGGCCTGCTACATCTCGCGCGCCAGGACCGGCGGTATCAAGGGCGCCATCGGCCTGGCCAAAGACCCGTCGCGCTTCTCCGTCGCCTGCCGCCAGATCGGGCCGATCCGCTTTTCCAAGCCGATTCCCAGGCAGGAAGAGGTATTCCGCGAAGGCGCGTCGTTCATCTTCAAGCATGTGCGCGTCGTGCGCATCGTCGACGCCAAGCGCAACGCGCTGACCTACCTCAGCTATTCGGACAAGCTCATCGACGGCAGCCCGGACAATGCCATTACGGCGGTGGCGGTGCTCGATCAGCAGATACCGCTACGCTGATCGTGCTCATACATATTGCTGCGCCGTAGCTGCAATGCCGCGCTCAGGCTTGACATGACAAATGATCAGTATGTGTCGAAATTTCTTACATGTAGATGGTGTCATATGTCATGCGCATTCAATAAGTTCTTGTAACCATATGACTATTTAATATTGGCATATAGTTTGCTTTATGAGCATGGTCGATATTTCTTTGGCTCTTTCAGGAGACCTCCATGTTCACAATCAAGTTGTCCCGTATCGCACTGGCTGCGGCTTTTGCTGCCGCCAGCGCAGCTGCTTCGGCCGGCGCCATTCACGACGCCAACCTGTTCAACGGCAACACGCTGGCTGCCAACGATGACGGCTCGACCGGCGCAGTCAATGTCGGCTTCACCCTCAACTTCTTCGGCGTGAACCACACCCAGTTGTTCGTCAACAACAACGGCAACGTGACGTTCAACAGCCAGCTGAGCACGTACACTCCGTTCGGCCTGACCACCAACTCCTTCCCGATCATCGCCCCGTTCTTCGCGGACGTTGACACCCGCGGCATCAATTCGTCGCAGGTCAAGTACGGCCAGAACACTCTGGGCGGCCATGCCGTATTCGGCGTCAACTGGATCAACGTCGGCTACTACCCGTCGGCCAGCGACAAGCTCAACAGCTTCCAGCTGATCCTGACCGACCGCTCGGACGTCGGCGCAGGCGACTTCGACATCGAGTTCAACTACGACCAGATTCTGTGGGAAACCGGCAGCGCCAGCGGTGGTAGCGGCGGTTTCGGCGGCACCTCGGCAGCGGTTGGCTACACCGATGGCGGCACCAACGACGTCGAGTTCGCGGGCTCGCGCGTAAACGGTGCCTTCCTCGACAGCAATCTGTCGAGCGGCCTGGTTCACAATGCGCTGGGTTCGAACACGCTTGGCCAATACCGCTTCAACGTCCGCAACGGTACCGTCGTTGTGGATCCGGGCCCGGTCAACGACCTGCCCGAGCCGACCAGCCTGGCCCTGCTTGGCCTGGGTTGCGCAAGCCTGGCATTGGCTCGCCGTCGCAAAGCCTAACGCGACTCGCTTCTCGCCAAGAAACGGCCCTGCTTCAGGGCCGTTTTTCATTTCCCGCAGCCCACCTTCCTGCGCCGTTCCAGCCGACCTGACGGCCGCCACCCACCGGCTGCGGTATCCTCGTTCGCTATGCACGGACACGCCAGGCCATTGCACATGGCTGCGCCTGCCTGGTGGAGGCATCGCCGCCAAGCTGTCTCTGCCCAACACCCCAATAAGCCCCCAGGCCGCGTCAGAGTGCCTCATCGTAATGAACGCCAGCGCTAGCCCGAAGCTTGCTTGGGCATGAGCATCAGCACATTCCGACCCGATGGGCAGGGCAGTTCGATCGCCTCGTGGACCACGAGACGGGAAAGGAGAAGAAAATGGATAGCTTGAGCCTGATGTCCGCCGGCCCGATGCTGGCCGTGCCCCCAGTCGCTCGGCTGGCGCCACATGAATTCGCCGCGTGCCGCCACACATAGCGCCGCGACAGCGCCTGCACCGCGCTCGCCGGCGCATGGAAATGATCGTCGGCAAGCGCATAGAAGCGGGCCGGTGGAGCGGTCGAAATAGTGCGGCAGCGGCTGGCCCCGCTCATCCACGAAATAGGCCGGGTGACGGCACCAGCACGACCACTCGAGCGCGAGGCCGGCCGGCAGGGCCAGCCACAAAAAAGCCCGCCACGAAGGCGGGCGCGGCGCGGTGTGGCGGATTCAGTGCCGCGAGTGGCCGCCCGCCAGCCTGTCCATCAGCGCGAACATCACGCCCGACATCAGGAAGGTGAAGTGGATGCCGACCAGCCAGGCCAGGTCCTGGTGATCCATCGACTTGATGTTGACGAAGGCCTTGAGCAGGTCGATCGCCGAAATCGCGACGATCGAGCCGATCAGCTTGAGCTTGAGGTCGGCATAGGTCACCTTGCCCATCCACGATGGCTTGTCGGGCGAGTTGTGCGCCACGTCGAGACGTGAGATGAAGTTCTCGTAGCCGCTGAAGATCACGATCACCAGCAGGTTGGCGATCAACGTCACGTCGACGAGCCCAAGAATCGACAGCACGGCGTTGCCCTCGCCGCTCATCACGATATGCATGACCTCGGCAAACTCCTTGATCAGCTTGACGAACAGCACGGCGATGCCGCCCACCAGCGCCAGATAAAACGGCACGAGCAGCCAGCGGCTGTAGAAAATGCCGCGTTCGAGCCAAGCCTCGATCCTGTTGTGTTCACTCATCGGTAATACCTCCCGTTACAAAATGCCTGAGCTTGCCCGAGGCGGGTTGCACGGCGATGGACACCATCCGCAGCACCGCGTCACGACCGGCCGGAAATCGCCTAGTTTAATCAAAGTCAAAGCCTGGCGCCGCCTCCGGCGTATAGTAGGAAAAATTGGGTTTGGTTCATTTCAACGAGGGAGTATCCGCATGAAGGCATCACGTTTGCTCGTTACCTTGTCGGCCGCGGCCGGCATCGCCCTGTTTGCCGGTTGCGCTAGCAATGGCGATATCGAAGCGCTGAAAGCGGCCGTGCAGAAGGCCCAGGCGACCGCCGACCAGGCCCAGCGCACCGCCGCCGGCGCCGAACTGACCGCCAACGATGCCAAGCGCATCGCCAGCGACGCCGCCGCCCGCGTCGACACCGCTGCCGCCAAGGCCGATGCCGTGACGCAGACCGCCGACGACGCGCGCAAGCTCGCGCTCGACGCCAACCGCAAGGCAGATCAGGCGCTGTCCGACGCGAAATCGGCGAACAAGGGCGTGGCGGACATCAACGACAAGATCGACCGCATGTTCAAGAAGACGATGATGAAGTAACCGCCTGCAGCCCAAGCCTGGCGCGGCCTGCAGGCACGCCGCCAGGCTTGGGCCTCAGCGGATGTCGACGGCCGTGCCGGGCACGGCCCACTCGCCGAGCGAGTGCAGCTGTTCGTTGGTGAGCGCCACGCAGCCGTTGGTCCAGTTGAAGGCCTGATGCACGGCGAGGCTGCCCTGGCCGATGCCGTGGATGCCGATGCCGCCGCCAAGCGCGGTATTCGACGGCGGACGATGGCCGGCGGCGTGGGCCGCGTCGATGGCCGCGCGCGCCGTCGCCTTGAGGCGACCGGCGGCATAAGCCAGCTCGGCATGCACCGGTGTCGGGTAATCGAGTTCGTAAAAGGTGTCGTAGCGATGTGGCCGATGCACGGCGACGATACGGTAATGCCCCAGCGGTGTGCTATGGTCGCCCTTGTAGTGGACGGCCGCCACGCCGCCGCGCCCCACCGAGATGTCATCGAAGCGCGCCAGCACCTGTTCGTCCGCGCCGTACACCGTCAGGCTGCGCGCGCCGGTATCGATGTCGATGCGCATTGCCGGCTCGGCGCACGCCGCTGTGCCGGCCAGCATCAGGCTGGCCAGCCCTATCCATACTTTGCTGCGTAGAGTCATGTTCAAGCGTCTAATCCCTGTATTCCCGCTGCTGGCGGCGCTGTGCGCCGGCGCACAGGCGGCCACTTTCACCCTGCCCAACGACGGCTCGACGGTCGTCGGCCAGGTGCGCATCGTGGTGCCCACGCCCGACAACACGCTGCTCGACGTGATGCGCCATTTCGATGTCGGCTACGACGAGATCGGCAGCGCCAACCCCGGCGTGTCGATCTGGACACCGGGCGAATTCACGCCCGTGGTGGTGCCGAGCCAGTTCATTCTGCCACCCGTGCCATGGAAAGGTATCGTCATCAACATCCCGCAGCGGCGCCTGTACTACTTCCCGCTGCCGAAAAAGGGCGAGGCGGCCAAGGTGATCACCTACCCGATCAGCATCGCACGCGAGGGCTGGTCGACGCCGCTCGGCGAGACGCGCATCACCGCCAAGTTCAAGGACCCGAGCTGGTTCGTGCCGAAGAGCATCAAGGAAGAACACCTGCGCGATGAGGGTGTGGAGCTGCCCGAATACTTCCCGCCCGGCCCCGACAACCCGATGGGCATGCTGGCGATGCGCACCGGCTTTGCCGGCATCTTCATCCACGCCACCAACCGTCCCTGGGGCGTGGGCCTGCGCACCAGCCACGGCTGCCTGCACCTCTACCCGGAAGACGCGGCCGAGATCTTCCCGCTGCTGCCGGCCAACACCCCGGTACGCGTGATCGACGAGCCGGTGCTGGTCGGCAATGACCACGGGCGCTGGGTGATGGCGACCTACACGCCGGTCGCCGAATACCCGAGCCCGTTCTCGCTCTACACGCGCGCCACGGTGGCGCTGGGCAATGCGCTCGGCAGGGCCGGCAAGGCCGCGCCGCAGGCCGATATCGACTGGCAGCGGGTGCAGGCGATCTCGCGCCAGCCGCAGTCGGTGCCCGTCGCGCTGACGCCGGACCAGCTCGGGCTGGCCGCCTGGCTCGACACGCTGCCGCAGGAGCGCTATGACTTTGCCCCCTACGGCATGGATGCCAACAACGCCCAGCTGCCGGAGCCACGGCCGCGCGCCGGCACGGAAGCAGGCAACGGTAAATAAGCGTAAGCCCGCGCGGCCCGGCCGAGGCAATCGGGTAATATCCGCCTTTACGCATTGCCTGCCGCCGCCATGTCCCTGTTACGCAAACTGCCTATCGACGGCTTTCTCGCCGCCATGCTCAGCGCCGTGCTGCTGGCCCTGGCCTACCCGCAGCTCGGTGCCTCGCACGGGCCGCTGCACCTCGGCTGGGTGACCAATCTGGGTGTGGCCGCCGTGTTCTTCCTGCACGGTGCCGCGTTGTCGCGCCAGAGCCTGCGCGCCGGCTTCGGCCACTGGCGCCTGCACCTGTTCGTGCAGCTGTCCACCTATGTGCTGTTCCCGCTGCTCGGCATGCTGATCGTCTTCGCGGCGCGCGGGCACTTCGCCGACACGCTGTTGACGGGCCTGTTCTACCTGTGCGCGCTGCCGTCGACGATCTCGTCCTCGGTCGCGATGACCAGCCTAGCCCGTGGCAACGTGCCCGCCGCCGTGTTCAACGCCTCGCTGTCTAGCCTCGTCGGCATGCTGGCCACGCCGCTGCTGGTGGGCATGATGGCCACGACCCACGGTGAACACCTGCCGCTATTGCAATCCATCCGCGACATCGCGCTGCAGCTGCTGCTGCCGTTCGCGCTGGGCCAGTGGCTGCGGCCGTGGATCGGCGCCTTCATCCAGCGGCACAAGGCCCGCATCAACCTGATCGACCGTGGCGTGATCGTGCTGATCGTCTATTCCTCGTTCTGCGACTCGACGCTGGCCGGGCTATGGTCGCGCTACAGCGGCTGGATGTTGCTGGAAACCTTCGTGCTGGTGGCCGCCCTGCTGGCGCTGGCGCTGGCCGCCACGACCTGGCTCAGCCGCCGCATCGGCTTTGCGGTCGACGACGAAATCACCGCCGTCTTCTGCGGCTCGAAAAAAAGCCTGGCCTCGGGCGTGCCGATGGCCAAGCTGCTGTTCGGCAGCCACCCTGGGCTCGGGCTGATCGTGCTGCCGATCATGTTCTATCACCAGTTGCAGCTAGTGGTCTGCTCGATTCTGGCGCGCCGCTACGCAAGCCGCACCTGAGGCTGCAGCAACAAAAAGCCCGTGGCGACACCACGGGCTTTTTGCTGGCAGCAACTCGCTCAGAAGCCAATCGTCACGCCGATATTGATCACCGGCCACACCTTGAAGCCGCGGATCTTGTCGTCGAGCTTCTGGCGCTCCTGCTCGGCGTCGGCCTGGATCTGGTCGCACTGCGCCGTGCCCTGGATCGCCGCGCCGCAGTTGGCGCTGAGGCTGGTCTTGTTGCCGCCGGCGAGAATCACGCCGAGGTCGGCGTAGAAATTGACGCCCATCCCCGACACATTGCCGTAACCGATGCCGAGGTAGGGCGCGACACGGTTCTTGCCCTTGATCTCGCCATCCACCGAGCCCAGCTCGGCCGAGCTGTAGGTGTGGCCGTTGATGGTGTAGGTGCCGTTGGTCGGACGGCCGGTGACATTGAGACGGTTGTCGGCGTTGACGATGCCGCCGGTCAGGCGGAACGGCCCCACCGGGCTGAAATCGAGCAGGGCGCTGAAATTGCGCAGCTGCAGCCGGCCGTCGTAATCGACATCGGTATCGTGGATGCTGCGGTTGTAGTTCAGGCCGCTGAAGCCAAAGCGCGCGGACAGCGTCGGCGCGATGCCGATACCGAAATCGCCGCCGACACCCGTCGTGCCGCCACGAATGCCAATGCCCACCGCCGATGCGCTGCCTGCCGCAGCCATCAGCGCTACCGCCAATAGTGTTCTTTTCATCTTCCCTGCCCCCGCTTATTCAAAAGATCGCACACGCCCCGAGCCGGTTTGGCCTCAATGCCTAGTGCCTCGGGGCGCAGATTTTAGCCTAGATCAGCGCCGCCCCCTAGACAAGCCATCAGCGCCCAGGCAGCGGCTTTGCTAGAATTGCAGGGTTTTGTCCACCTACCCTTACACCAAATTCTGGAAACGCCATGGCCCAATATGTCATGTCCATGCTCCGCGTGAGCAAGGTCGTGCCGCCCAAGCGGCAAATCATCAAGGATATCTCGCTCAGCTTCTTCCCCGGCGCCAAGATCGGCCTGCTCGGCCTGAACGGCTCGGGTAAATCCACCGTGCTGAAAATCATGGCCGGCGCTGAGAAGGAATACGAAGGCGAAGTGCAGTGGCAGCCGAACATGAAAATCGGCTATCTGCCGCAGGAGCCAGAGCTGGACGCGGAAAAAACCGTGCGCGAAGAAGTCGAATCGGGCATGGGCGAAGTGATGGAAGCGCAAAAGCGGCTGGAAGAAGTCTACGCCGCCTACGCCGAGCCGGATGCCGACTTCGACAAGCTGGCGGAAGAACAGGCGCGCTGCGAAGCCATCATTGCCGCCGGCGCCGGCGACAACACCGCGCTGCAACTGGAACTGGCCGCCGACGCGCTGCGCCTGCCGCCGTGGGATGCCAAGATCGGCCACCTCTCCGGCGGTGAAAAGCGCCGCGTGGCGCTGTGCAAGCTGCTGCTGAGCAAGCCCGACATGCTGCTGCTGGACGAACCGACCAACCACCTGGATGCCGAATCGGTGGACTGGCTGGAGCAGTTCCTGGTGCGCTTCCCCGGCACCGTGGTGGCCGTTACCCACGACCGCTACTTCCTCGACAACGCCGCCGAATGGATTCTGGAGCTGGATCGCGGCCAGGGCATTCCGTGGAAAGGCAACTATTCGAGCTGGCTGGAGCAGAAGGAAAACCGCCTGAAGCAGGAAGAATCGAGCGAATCGGCGCGCCAGAAAGCGCTGCACAAAGAGCTGGAATGGGTACGCCAGAACCCCAAAGGCCGCCAGGCCAAATCCAAGGCACGTATCGCCCGCTTTGAAGAACTGAACTCGCAGGAATACCAGAAGCGCAACGAAACCCAGGAAATCTTCATTCCGGTGGCCGAGCGCCTGGGTAACGAAGTGATCGAATTCACCAACGTCAACAAAGCCTTTGGCGACCGCCTGCTGATCGACGACCTGAGCTTCAAAATCCCGCCAGGCGCCATCGTCGGCATCATCGGCCCCAACGGCGCCGGTAAATCGACGCTGTTCCGCATGATCACCGGCCAAGAGCAGCCGGATAGCGGCGAAGTGAAAATCGGCAACACCGTCAAAATCGCCTACGTCGACCAAAGCCGCGCCGCACTCGGCAGTGGCAAAACCGTGTTCGACGAAATCGCCGAAGGCCGCGACATCCTGCAAGTGGGCCGCTTTGAAACCCCAAGCCGCGCCTACATCGGCCGCTTCAACTTCAAAGGCGCCGACCAGCAGAAAATCGTTGGCAACCTCTCCGGCGGCGAACGCGGCCGCCTGCACCTGGCGAAAACCCTGATCGCTGGCGGCAACGTGCTGCTGCTGGATGAACCGTCCAACGACCTCGACGTCGAAACCCTGCGCGCACTGGAAGACGCCCTGCTCGAATTCGCCGGCAGCGTCATGGTCATCTCCCACGACCGCTGGTTCCTCGACCGCATCGCCACCCACATCCTGGCGTGCGAAGGCGACTCGAAATGGACCTTCTTCGACGGCAACTATCAGGAATACGAAGCCGACAAGAAGAAACGCTTGGGTGAAGAAGGCGCCAAGCCGAAGCGGATTCGGTACAAGCCGATTACGCGGTAAGCTGGGAGGTAATGCTGGCGTGGCTTTCAGCCTTGGCTGCAGGCCACGTCCAGAGCGGATTGCAGTGATGACGTGTTTGTTTTTATTTTTCGGACGTCCTTGGATTTATTTTTAGGACGCCTACTTATAGTTAGCCCTCAAGAGGAGAGCTAGATGCCAAGTTGGCACTTGATCAATGCTGACGAGATCGCCGCAGAGCACAAGTACACCTTCTACAAGCCGTCTGCCGGCATCATTGAGCAGGTGGTGTCGGGAGAGGTAGTCAAGTTGATCTTCGAATTCGAAAGCGAAGATCCAAATGCGCCACGTGCCGAACGCATGTGGGTATTGGTTGATGAAGTCAGCGGCCAAGGCCGCTTCAAGGGGCGTCTCAACAACGAGCCCAAGTACATCGTTGATCTCAAGCTCGATGATCCGGTCGAGTTCGAAGCGTGCCACATCATCAACACCGAGCACGACGACGATGACAACATCGTCGAACGGTACATCAAGCGCTGCTTTGTCACTAACCGGGTCTTGAATGAGGGCTACAAAGTAGGGTACCTCTATCGTGAAGAGCCGGATGAAGAGAAGGACAGCGGCTGGAGAATCACCTCAAACACCGAGTCCGACGAGTACACGGACAACACCGAGAACGTGGCCTATGTTTCGCTTGGCGCGGTGTTGAGCAGGGACGATTCCTTCCTCAACCTTCTTGAGCAGCCAGTTGGCTCGGCGTTCATTCGGAATGCAAGCACCAATGAGTTCGTGTCGTTGTCGCCTGAGGGCTAACCCCTCCGTCAAGGGGACGTCTTGCGCCAAGGCGCAAGCCGCCCCTTACGTCGAACGTTAGGGTATGGCTGGGGTTGAGGTCTGGTGCGGCTTCCAGCGTGCCTGTAGGCCGCGTCGGTATTGGTTCTTGGCGATGCCAGCGTCAGTAGCGTTGTTTGGGGTGCCCTGACAAGAGCAGACAGCTCCGTTTCAAGCGGCCTCAACAGAACCCCAATATTTCTGGGTGAACTCTGCCGGGGCCAAGTAGCCAAGCCGTGAGTGGCGGCGTTGACGGTTATAAAAGATTTCGATGTACTCCCTGATCGAGGCTTCGGCCTCTGCCCGCGTGGTGTAACGGCGATGGTGAACCAGCTCGTTCTTCAGCGTTCCCCAGAAGCTTTCTATCGGCGCGTTGTCGAAGCAATTTCCCTTGCGTGACATCGAGCCGTGCATCTTGAACTGCGTCAGCAAATCGCCATAAGTCTTGGCGCAGTATTGGCTGCCACGGTCGGTATGGTGGATCAGCCCGGACGGCGGCCGATGGTAGTGAACCGCCCGACACAGTGCCTTGCGGACCAACTCGGTCGTCATCCGCGCGCCCATGGCATAGCCGACGATCTCGCAGCTGAACACATCCTTCAGTGCAGCCAAGTACAGCCATCCCTCATCCGTCGGGATGTACGTGATGTCGCCCGTCCAGACCTCATTCGGGCGGGTCGGCTCGAACACCTGGCCCAGTACGTTCTCCGCAACCGGCAAGGTGTGTGCCGAGTGGGTGGTCGCCTTGAACTTGCGCTTCTGCCGGCAACGGATGCCCATCTGGCGCCGCAAACGGTCGATGCGATCGCGGCCGGCCTCAAAGCCCATGGCCGCCAGCTCGGGCTGCAAACGACGTACCCCGTAGGTCTCCCGCGTCTTGGTGTGCGCAGCCCGAATCGCCACTTTCAGCCGCTCATCCTCTTGTTGCCGCGCAGATGGGGCACGTCCGCACCAATCGTAGAAGCCCGCACGGGACACCGCCAGCATGCGGCAGGCCACCACCACCGGAAATAGGTTTCGGTGCTCTTCTACCCACGCGTACCGGGCAGTGACGCCTGAGCAAAGTAGCGGCCGCTTTTTTTATGACATCTCGCTCCAGGCGGGCTTCGGCCAACTCCTTGCGCAGCCGGGCGTTCTCAGCTTCCAACGCCGAGGCACTGCGCGCGCCCGGCGCCGCTTTGACGTCGCCAGACTTCGATGCCACCACCCAGTTAGCCAACGTACCCTTGGGGATGCCTAGCCGTCTGGCCGCCTCTTCAAGGCTGAGGCCTTGTTCAAGTGCCAGCTTTACCGCTTCAGCACGGAACTCTACTGGATATGTCTTTCTGGTCTTCATTTCACTCTCCGACTGTCAATGGTAACAATCGGAACTGTCTGCTGGAATCAGGCTAGCCCA